>DASTZM010000152.1:0-2087 GCA_035764305.1 Chloroflexota bacterium
GACCACGAACCCGCCGAGACCGGCGAACGCGCCCGCGAGCAACGCCGGCGCCAGTGGGGGCTGGGCATGCCCTTCCGGCCCGCCGTGCGATCTCATGGCGCGGCGCACATGAGCGTACCGCGCCTCGCCGCCGCCCGCGCGGCGGCGACGCCGAGCGGGTGCGTCACGCGGCGCTGGCCACGCGCGCGGCGGCTGGGGAGTCGAGGACGCGGCGCACCAGCTCCCCACAGCGAGCGGGATCGTCCAGCCACGGCAGGTGCCCGCGCCCCGCCAGCTCCAGCGCAGCGCAGGGCAGCGCGTCGCGCAGAGTCTCCGCCGCCGAAAGGCCGCCGAACGGATCCGACTCCCCCCAGACGAGCAGCACGCGCTGCGCCACGCGCCGCAGCTCCGCCTCCGACACCAGCACGTCCGGCCGCATCCCGCGCAGAGTCACGAACCGCTCGAGCAGCGTGCGCCAGCCCGTCGCGTACGTCGGCAGCCGCTCCACCCGGTAGAAGCACTCCGTCAGCTCGGGCAGCATCCGGTCAGGGTCGTGCCCCATACGCGCCCACGTCCTGCGCACCTGCGCCACGCTCGGCGGCTCCAGCGCGAACAGCAGCCGGTTGATTCCCGGCACCCCCAGCAGCCTGAACGGCAGCGGCGCATTGGCCAGCGGGATACCCGCCGGACACCCCAGCAGCCCCAGCGACGCCACGCGCTCCGGATGCGCCAGCGCGAACCAGAACGCCCACAGCCCCCCCATCGAGTTGGCGACGATCGGCACCCGCTCGAGCCCCAACGCATCCATCGTCGCGCCGATGAACCCCACCGCGTGCTCGCGGAACGCGACCCCGCCGTAATCGAACCCATCGCTCAGGCCGCAGCCCGGCCGGTCCACCGCGATCCAGCGCACGCCGGGCGCCTGCGCCATCAGCGGCGCCCACAGCGCCGCGAACCCGCCTCCCCCGTGCAGCAGGAGCGCCGGGTCGCCCTCGCCCGCCTCCAGCACGCGCACCCGCATCGGGCGCATCGCCCCCTTCGCGCGCGCCGCGCCATCCGGCACGCAGAAGTCCGGCAGCGTGATGAAGCGCGTGCGCGCCTCCAGCCCGATCGTGGCGAACAGCCGCCGCTCGGCGGCCTCCACCGCGCCGTGGGCGGGAGTAGGGATGGCGGTTCCGGACATGTCGACGGCCTCCTTTCGGGTCTTCCGTGGAAGCGTGTGTAACGGCGCACCGGTCCGTTACACGAGCAAAGCAGGAGCTCGGTTGTCCCAGACCGACGTACTCGCCGCGGCGGACGACGGGGCGCTCGCGCGCATCGCGCTGAGCGGCGGCGAGTCGTGCCCCGCCGCGCTCCAGGAGCTGTGCCGGCGCCTCGCCCCCCGCGCGCGGCTCTACGCGCTGCGCCACCTCCGTGACCCCCACGCGGCGGACGACCTCGCGCAGGAGGCCCTGCTCATCTTCCTGCGGGCCGTGCGCGACGGGCGCGTCGACGATCCCGACAAGCCAGGCCACTTCCTGCTCGGCATCTGCCGCAACGTGCTCTGGAACGCCCGCCGGGAGGCCGCCCGCCGGCAGCGCATCGTCGAGCGCTTCGGCCCGGACCTCGCCCCCGCCGTCGTGATCGACGAGCCGCCACTGCCCGAGGTCGACCCGCACGCGCTCGAGGAGTGCCTCGCGGAGCGGTCCCAGCGAGAGCGGCAGATCCTGCTGTTGACCTTCCTGGAGGAGTGCGACGTCGAGACCATCGCGTCGCGCCTGGGGCTGACGGGTGGGAACGTGCGAGTGATCCGCCACCGCACGCTCCGGGCGCTGCGGGACTGCCTCGACGTGCGGCGGGCAGCCGAGGTAGGAGCGGAGGTGCCGCCGTGACTCGTGGCGCGTGCGCCGCGCCGCTGCCGTGGGAGCACCTCGTGGCGTACTGGCTCGCCGATCCAGACCTGGACGCCGCCTCCCTCGACGCGGTCGAGGAGCACCTGTTTGCCTGCGCGCCGTGCGCCCAGACGCTCGCCGGCCTGGCGGCGCTCGGGGAGGCCCTCCGCCGGCGGTTCCGCGGCGACACCCTGCAGCCCGTGATCACGCGCGCCACCCTCGCCGGACTGGTCGCTC
>DASTZM010000153.1:0-16584 GCA_035764305.1 Chloroflexota bacterium
CGCCGGCGCAGCGAGGCGGCGCGCAGCGACGACGGCCGTGCGATCCCGCGCGGGACCGAGGTGGTGGTGCTGCGCTACGAGCGCGGGACGGCCCATGTCCGGCCGTGGAACCAGCTGCTGCAAGAACGACCGCCGCCCCGGCTGACGGCGCCCAGTGAACGAGCTGATTGACACCTAGTAAGAGGAGAACGTCTGTGATTTCGATACCACTGCTCATCGCCGCCGTCGCCGTCGTGACCGTCATCGCCATGATGTGGGTGGTCGGCACGTTGTTCCGCCGCGTGGGCCCCAACCGGGCGCTGATCGTGTACGGGTGGGGTGGGACGCACATCCTGACGGGGGGTGGGAAGGTCGTGTGGCCGCTGTTCCAGTCGAGCCACGAGCTCTCGCTCGAGCTGATGTCGTTCGACGTGGCGCCCGAGCAGGACCTCTACACCGCGCAGGGCGTAGCGGTGAACGTCGAGGCGGTGGCGCAGATCAAAGTGAAGTCTGACCCGGAGAGCATCCGCACCGCATCCGAGCAGTTTCTGACCAAGGAGCAGGAGGAGCGCGAGGCGCTGATCCGCCTGGTGATGGAGGGTCACCTGCGGGGCATCGTCGGCTTGCTGACGGTGGAGCACATGGTGAAGGAGCCGGAGATGGTGGCGGGCCGCGTCCGCGAGACGGTGGCCGACGACCTCTCCAAGATGGGGCTGGAGGTAGTGTCCTTCACGATCAAGCGGGTGACCGACGAGAAGGACTACATCAACAACATGGGCCGCCCGGACGTGGCGCGCATCAAGCGCGAAGCGGACATCGCGCAGGCCGAGGCGGAGCGCGACACGGCGATCAAGCGCGCCCAGGCGGCGCGCGAGGCAGCCATCGCCCAGGCGGAGGCGGATCAGCAGCGCGTCATCGCACAGACGGCGTCGCAGACCAAGCAGGCCGAGGCGACGCGCGACCTGGAGGTGGCGAAGGCCGAGTACGAGGCCGCGATGCGCCGGCAGCGCGCGCTGGCGGAGAAGGCCTACGAGATCGCCGCGAACGAGGCGCAGCAGAAGGTCATCGCCGAGCAGGTCAAGGTGCAGCAGGTCGAGAAGGAGGCGCAGATCCGCGTCCAGGAGCTGGAGGTGCAGCGCCGCCAGCGCGAGCTGGAGTCGACGCTGGTCAAACAGGCCGAGGCCGAGCGCCAGCGGATCGAGCTGCTGGCGGGCGCCGAGCAGCAGCGACTGACCAAGCAGGCGGCGGGTCAGGCGGAAGCGATCCGCCTGCAGGGCACCGCCGAAGCCGAGATCGTGCGCGCGAAGGGGCAGGCCGAGGCCGACGCGATGCACCTGCGCGCGAGCGCGTACCAGGAGTACAACCAGGCCGCGGTACTCGACAAAATGCTGAGCGGCTTGCCGCTGCTGGCGGCGGAGTTCGCCAAGGCGCTGGGCAGCGTGGACAAGATCACGGTCGTCTCCACGGGCGACGGCCGGACGAGCGGCGCGAGCCAGATCACGGGCGAGATGGCCAAGATGGTGGCGCAGGTCCCCGAACTGCTCGAGACGCTGACCGGGATGAAGCTGGGCGACCTGATGGGCCGGCTGAACGCGATCGAGTCCCGACCCGGCGTTCCGGCGGTGCCGGCCGTACCGGCGGCGGCGACGCCCGCGCTGTCGGGCGCGAATGGCACCGTTCCGGCCGCGGAGCCGCCCGCGAAGGGGGGTTGACAGCGATCGCCGCGTAACTATACTGAACTCGACTGATGCCTCAGTCGAGTTCAGTCTCTCGGTCGGTGAAGAAGCGCGCCGCGGTGGTTGACGCCGCGGCGCGCCTGTTCCGGGAGCGCCCGGACGTCGAGGCGGTGGGTGTGGACGAGGTCGCGGCGCTGGCCGGAGTCTCCAAGGCGACGCTGTACCGCTATTTCCCGAGCAAGGCGGCGCTGGTGCAGGCGGCGGCCGAGCGCGCCGGGGTGGAGGCGAGCGCATGGGAGGTCCCGGACCGACGGACGCAGATCCTGCAGGCGGCGCTGCGCCTCATCCCGGCGCGCGGGCTGCGCAGCCTGACGATGGAGCAGATCGCGGAGGCCGCCGGGATCAGTCCGGCCGCGATCTACTGGCACTTCGGCAGCAAGGACGACCTGGTCGTCGCGGTCGCCGAGTACTGCAGCCCCGTCCCCGTGGTGAAGCGCGCGCTGGCGCGCGGCGCTGCGGGGGACCCGTACGACGACCTGCGCGAGTTCGCGCGCCAGATGCTGGAGCACGCGCCGGGGCGCTTCGAAGTGATGGTGGCATGCGTCGCCGACAGCTGGTCGAGTCCACGGGTGGCGACGCACGTGATGCGCACGGTGGCACTGCCGAGGTGGGGTGAGGTGCGCACCTACTTCGCGGCGCAGACCGCGGCAGGACGTCTGCGCAAGGCGCACTTCCTGCCGCGCATGATGGCGCTGGCGGGGCCGATCATGGGCTACCTCATGGCGCGCCGCGCGCTCTCGGGGGTTGCCTCGGCGGTGGGCGCCGAGGACGTCGCGGCGGGCGCGCTGGAGCTAGCGAGCGCCGCGCCGGCGGGAGGCGCCGGGCCCTTCGGCGCCATGCTGGCGATGCTGGCGACCGCGGGCGACGACGAGGCCGACGTGGGGGAGCTGACGCCCGAGGAGCTGGTGGAGACCCACGTCCGGACGTTTCTGGCCGGCCACGCGACGCCGGCGTACCTGGCGGAGCTGGAAGCCCGCAGCGCGCACGTAGGAGGGAAGACATGACGGTTCTGACGGCGGTCCACACGAGTCAGTACGCGGTGCCGCTGGAGGCGGTGGGGCGCGAGCAGCTGGAGCAGGTGGGCGGAAAGGCCGCCAACCTGGGCGAGACGCTGCGGGCGGGGCTACCCGTACCGACGGGCTTCTGCGTGACGACCGACTCGTATGCAGTGGTGGCGGCGCGCGCCGGACTGGAGAAGACGCTGGACGCACTGGCGGGGACCGCGCCGGAAGATGGTGCCCGACTGGACCAGCTGGCCGCGGCTGCGCGGGAGGCGCTGCTGAGCGCGCCGGTGCCCGACGACGTGGCCGATGCGGTCCGCGAAGCGTACGACGCGCTGGGTGGCGGGAGGGACCTGCCGGTCGCGGTGCGGTCGTCGGCGACGGCGGAGGATCTGCCGGGCGCGAGCTTCGCGGGACAGCAGGACACCTATCTCAACATCGTGGGTGCCGACAACGTGATCGACGCGACGCGGCGCTGCTGGGCGTCGCTGTGGACCGACCGCGCGGTGGCGTACCGGGCGCGCAACGCGATCGATCCACATGGCGTGCGCCTGGCGGTGGTGGTGCAGCGGCAGATCGAGTCGCGCGTGGCGGGCGTGATGTTCACGGCCAACCCGGTCACCGGCCGGCGGCGCGAGGCGGTGATCGACGCGAGCTATGGGCTGGGCGAGGCAGTCGTCTCGGGCGCGGCGACGCCGGACCACTTCGTGGTGGACGTGGCGACGGGTGAGGTCCGCGAGCGCCGGATCGGCGACAAGCGCGTGCGCATCCTGGCGCTGGCGGGAGGTGGGACCAAGCGCGAGGAGCTGCCGGCGACGAGTGGGAGGGAGGGCGCGGGCGAGGCGTGCCTGACCGACGTGCAGGTACGCGAGCTGGCCCGGCTGGGCGAGCGGGTGGAGCGCTACTACGGCGCGCCGCAGGACACCGAGTGGGGGATCGACGGGGACGGAGTGCTGTGGCTGCTCCAGGCGCGCCCGATCACGACTCTCTACCCGCTGCCGGCGGGTGCGCCCGAGCCATCGCGCGAGCTACGGGTGTACTTCTCCTTCAACGTCGCGCAGGGGGTGTTTCAGCCACTGACGCCGATGGGGGTCCAGGCGTTCCGTTTGATTGCCAGCTCGGCCGCGCGGCTGTGGGGTGCGACGGTGGACGACCCGGTGGCGGGGCCGAGCACCCTACTCGAGGCGGGGCACCGCATATTCATCGACGCTACGTCGCCTCTGCGCTCCACGCTTGGCCGGCGACTCGCGCCGCGCGTGCTGGAAAACATGGAGGTGCGCTCGGGCGCCGTCCTGCACGAGGTGCTCAACGATCCGCGCCTGGCCCCACGGCCGGCGTCGCGCTTCTTGCCGTTACGGTTCGCGCGCTTGCTCTGGCGCACGCGGATCCCAACCGGCGTGGTGCGCAGCATGATCGACCCGCGCGCGGGCCGCGCGGCGGCGCAGCTGGCGGGCATGCGGTCGCTCGCGCTGGGCCGCACGCCGGTGGCAGCGTCGGCGGCGGAGCGGGTCGATGCACTGGAGCGGATGCTGACGGAGGGGCCGCCGCTGATCTTTTCCGCCGTGGTGCCGAACATGGTGGCAGGACTCGGCTCGTTCGCCATCGCGCGCGGCCTGCTGCGTGGGGTTGCGTCGGACCATGATCTCGAGCCGCTGAGGCGAGGCCTGCGCCACAACCCCACCACCGAGATGGACACGGGCCTCTCACGCCTGGCGGAGCGTCTGCGGCTGGATGCGGCTTCGGCGGCGGCGCTGCGTGAGCGCTCGATGGACGACCTGGGCGAGGCGTATGAAGCGCGCTCACTGCCGCCAGCGCTGCAGCGGGGCGTCGCCGAGTTCCTCGAGCGGTACGGCCACCGCGGCGTCGCGGAGATCGACCTGGGCGAACCGCGCTGGCGCGACGACGCGCGTCACGTGCTCGGCGTGCTGGCGAACTACCTGGCGCAGAGCACGGACGCGGTGGCGCCGCACGCGCAGTTCGAGCGCGTGGCGGATGAAGCGGACCGCGCCGTGCGGGCGCTGGCGGCGCGCGTCGGGCACCCACTCAGAGCACTGGCGGTGCGGATCCTCCTGACCCGCTACCGCGAGCTGGCCGGGCTGCGCGAGCTGCCGAAGTTCCACGTGGTGGCGCTGCTGGATCAGGGACGGCGCTTGCTCGATCCGGTCGGAGACGAGCTGGCAGCGGCTGGCCGACTTGAGGTGCCGAGTGACGTTTATCTGCTCACGATCCCCGAAGTCCGGCGCGCGCTCGGCGGCTGGGATGCGCGACCGCTCGCGGACCAACGGCGTGAGGCGCTGGCGCTCGAGCGGCGGCGAAAGCACATCCCGCGCTGGCTGCTCTCCGATGGCACCGAGCTGGGTGCGGGGGCGCCGGCGGCGCCGGCGGCGTTGGGGGACGGCGTGCTGACGGGCGCGGCGGCGTCGGCGGGGACCGTCACGGCGACGGCGCGTGTCATCCTGGACCCGCGCGGAGCCCGGTTGACGCCGGGGGAGATCCTGGTCGCACCGTCGACCGACCCGGGGTGGACACCGTTGTTCCTCACCGCGGGCGGGCTGGTGATGGAGATGGGTGGGCCGATGTCCCACGGGGCGATCGTGGCACGCGAGTACGGTATCCCGGCGGTGGTGGGTGTGGCGGGCGCGACCGACCGTATCCGCACGGGACAGAAGGTGACGGTCGACGGGACAAAGGGCACCGTCGCGGTGGTGCAGGAGTAGGCGGCATGGCCACGGCGCTGCGGCTCCCGGGCACTCTCTTTCAGCACTTCGACGGGCTGCGCCGGCGCCGACTGGCGTTGCTGCGTGGCGGCGCTCGCCAGCTGCTCGACGCAACCGAGTGGGAGGTGGAGCGCGTGCTCCACGTCGGGCGGTTCGTGCTGTGGACCGGACTGCTGGCGCTGCTGGTCTTCGTGCTGGGCGCATCGCCGGGCAGCATGATGGCTTCGCTGCTGTCGGTTGGGCTCAGCGCCGTGACCGGACAGAGCGTGACGCTGCGCGTCGAGCCGGGAAGCGCGGTGTACTGGCTGGCCATCGTGGGCATCTTCGCCGGTGGCGGGCTGGCGTGGCTGGCGTACTGGCTGATCCTGGCGCGCAGCGGCGCGTGGCGCTGGCTGCGCTTCCTCGTGATCGCGATCGACGTCCTGTCGCTGCTGCGCTTCGCCGTGGCGGCGCGGGCGGCCGCGATCACGGGCGTGGACGCGGGTATCTCTTCAACCGTGCTCGCGTCGATCGTGCCGGCCGTCCTGGTGCTCCACGTGCTCTCGGGCGCGGTGCGCGTCAACCCGTTCACGGCGGGGGCTTCGGGCGTAACGGCGCTGCTGGGGCAGATCGCCACGGCCGCGCTGCTCGAGCTGCCGCCGGTGCAAGCGGGGACACAGCTCGGCGTGCTCATCCTGACGAACTTCCTGGCGATGAACCTGGTCTTCATCCTGCGCGGCATGGCGCTGAAGGCGGCGCAGGAGGGCGTGCTGGAGCGCTTCGTCCCAGAAGGGCTGACGCAGCGGATCGCCACCGCGGGCGGCACGGTGCCGGCGCGCGTCGTGCCCGTCACGATCCTGATCGCGGACATCCGCGGCTTCACCACGATCTCCGAGCCGCTCGGTCCGACCGAGGCAGTGGCGCTGCTCAACGGCTTCTTCGCGACGATGGTCGGACCGCTGGCGGCGGAGGGCGCGGTGCTGGACAAGTACCTGGGGGACGGACTGCTGGCGTTCGTCGAGGGCGAGCAGCACGCCGCGCGCGGTCTGCGCGCGGCGCGCACGATCGTGCGCGCGGTCGAGGAGTCGAACCGCGACCGGCCGCAGCCGATCCGCATGGGCATCGCGGTGCACTCGGCGGAGGCGTTCGTGGGCAGCATTGGCGCCCCGGCGCGCATGGAGTACACGATCATCGGCGACGCGGTGAACGTCACGTCGCGCCTGGAGGGGCTGATGTCGAGCAAGGCGGGGGCGGAGCGGATCCCGGCGTCGCTGGTGGTGTCCGAAGACAGCGTGCGCGCCGCGGCGCGGGACGGTCTCACGCTGCCGGAGCTGCAGGGTCCGGTGCAGGTGGCGGTGCACGGCCGCGCGCAGCCGCTGGACGTCTACTATCTGCCCGCCTAGCCGGCGCCGCCGGTCGGGCGGACCGTGACCGACGCGCTTTCTTTCGTAGACGTCAGCAAGCGCTACGGGCGCGGGCGGCGGGCGACGACGGCATTGGACGGCGTGACGTGGTCGATCCCGGTCGGGGCGCGGGCGTGCCTGCTAGGCCCCAACGGCGCGGGGAAGTCGACGTCGATCCGGCTGCTACAGGGAGCGCTGCAGCCGACGACAGGGAGCGTAATGCTTCTCGGGGCGCGGGTGGGAAGCGCAGCGTACTGGGAGGCGCGGCGCCGCACGGGGATCGTGCCGCAGGGGCCGGGGATGTACCGCGACCTCACGGTGCGCGAATACCTGGCGCTCGCGCGGCGCCTCTACGGCACGGGCGACGTGGACACGGCGCTGGCGCAGCTCGGTCTGCACGAGCACGCCGGGAAGTTCCTGCTGCAGCTCTCGGGCGGACTGCAGCGCCGAGTCTCGCTGGCAGTGGCGCTGCTGCCGGCGCCGGACGTGCTGCTGCTCGACGAGCCGACGGTGGGGCTGGACCCGGTGGCGGCGCACGAGGTGCACGCGGCGCTGCGCGAAGCGATGGCGGGGCGCACGGTGCTGTTGTGCACGCACACCCTGGCGGGGGCCGAGGCGCTGTGCGAAGACGTGATCATCCTGCGCGCCGGTCGCGTGCTGGTGCACGAGTCGCTCGGCGCGCTGCGCCGCCGCGCGACGCCGCGCCTGATGCTGCGCGCGCGGCAGGGGCCCGGCGCGCTGGCGGACGCCCTGCGTGCACGTGGCCTGACATCACGCAGCGAGGAGGGTGGCGATGCGGTGTACGTGGCGCTGGCGGAGCCGGAGGCCGAGGCGCCGGCGCTCCTGCGCGTGTTGCTGGAAGGCGGACTGGACGTCTACGAGTGCCGCCCGGCGCGCCCGACGCTGGAAGAGCTGTTCCTGAACGCCGTGCTGGACGAACGGCGAGCGGCTGCCGGGGACGGCCAACCGGGGATGCCTACGTGACGCTGACCGGGGGGGCGGTGCGAGCGCTGCTCGGGAAGGAGCTGCTCCAGCTGCGGCGCAGCCGCGGCGCGCTGATCTCCTCCACGCTGCTGCCGCTGCTGATGATGCTGGGCGTGCCGCTGATGCAGGTGGCGGCGTTCCGCAGCATGACGCCGGAGCAGCTGGCGGCGGGGGCGACCGCCAACCCGGCCAACGCGGCACTGCTGGCGCGCTTCGAACGGCCGATGGACCTGTTCACGGGGGTGCTGTTGCCGCTGTTCGTGGCGATGACGGGTGTCCTGGTCCCGGCGGTGGCGACGGCATACGCCGTGGTGGCCGAGCGCGAGCGCCGGTCGCTCGATCTGCTGATGGCGCTGCCGGTCTCGGTGGCCGACGTGCTCGTGGCGAAGGTGCTGTCGGTGTTCGTGATGGCGGTGGGCGTCGTGGCGCCGCTGTTCGCGATCCAGTCGGCGGTTCTGCTCGCGCTGGGGGTCACGACGCTCGCCAACGTGTTCTGGCTCCTGGTGGTGCTGGCGGGGGCATTCTGCTGCTCGATCGGCGTGACATTCGTGATCACCATCGTGGCACGCGACTACCGCACCGCGAACAACCTGAGCGGGCTGCAGGTGGGGCCGGTGGTGATCCTGGCGCCGTTGTGCCTCCTGGCGCTACGCGGCTGGGTGGGCTTCGCGCTGCTGGCGCTCATCTTCGCGTCGATCGGCCTGATCGCGCTGGTGATCGCGTGGCGGTGGATCACATTCGAGCGCTACCTTGCGTAGTGTGACTGCGCCGGCCGCCCCCGTTCCGCTCATCCTGGACACCGACATCGGAGACGACGTCGACGACGTGTTCGCGCTCCTGCTGGCGGCGCGCCGGCCCGAGGTGCGCCTGGTGGGTGTGACTACGGTCTTCGGTCAGGTAGACGAGCGCGCGCGACTGGCGCGTCTGATGCTCGAGCTTGCGGGCCGGGAGGACGTGCCGGTCGCCGCCGGATCACGCGAGACGCTAGGCGGACGCGACCCGACCGGTGAAGGCGGCGCGACGATGGCATCGGCGCGCGGAATGGTGGGGCAGGCGGGCAGCGAGCTGTGGGAGCGTCTGGGCCGCGGACTCGAGCGGCGCGGCGCGGTTGACTTGATCGTGGAGACGGTGCGCAGCAGCGGGGAGCCGGTGACGCTGGTAGCGATCGGGCCGCTGACCAACGTGGCAGCCGCGCTGCACCGCGCGCCGGACCTGGCGGGGCGCGTGCAGGAGATCGTGCTTATGGGCGGGCGGCTGGGGGAGGAGGCGCCCAAGGGGGAGCACAACTTCAACTGCGACCCCGAGGCGACGCGCATCGTGCTGGAGAGCGGCGCGCGGCTGAAGATCGGCACGTACGAGGTCACGCGCCGGGCGCAGCTCAGGCGCGAGCACGTCGCGGCGCTGCGCGCGGGCGACGCCGCGAGCCGCGCCGCGGGCGAGCAGCTGAACGCGTACCTCGACCACTGCAGGCGCGACTGGACGAGCATGTACGACCCGCTCAGCCTGACGCTCGCCTACACTGACCGCTACCTGCCGACGCGCGGGGCCGCGCTGCGCGTCGAGACGTCAGAGCGGCAGGTGCTGCTCTCGGAGGAGCCCGGCGCGGCGCCGACGGCGGACGTGAGCGCCGCGCTGGACGCGGACGGGTTCGTCGAGCATCTCCTGACGACGATCGCCGGGGCGGGCGACGTCAGGGGGGCGTCGACACGCGGGGCGTCAGCGTCTCCCTGACGAAGAGCAGCAGGGTCGACGCGGCGAGGACCCCGACGCCGGCGAGCGTGAGCGACGAGACCATCAAGCCGGTGGCGGTGCTGGCGGTGATCAGCGCGGCGGTATCGGCCAGACCCCCCACGACCAGCGGACCGCCGGTTGAGCCGACGTCGCCGATCAGGCGCCAGACGCCGAGGAACTCGCCCGTCGCCTCGCGCGGCGCCAGGTCGGCGCCGAGCGTCATCATCGTGCCCGAGCCGATCCCGTTGCCAAAGCCGATGATGCACGTCGCGACGAGCATGCCCAGGTAGCTGGTGGTGAAGGGAACGATGGCCATGCCCAGCGCCATGACCAGGAACGACGGGACCGAGGCGAACTTGCGCCCCAGGCGGTCCATCAGGAACCCGGCCGGCAGGAAGAGCGACATGTCGACGGCGCTGGAGATGCTGACAATGCTGCCGATCTGCGCCACGTCCAGCCCGAGCACGCGCGACGCATAGAGCGGGACGATGATCTGGCGCCCCGCGCGGATCATCTGGGCGAAGATCTGGGCCGATCCGGCGGTGGCCAGCTCACGGTAGTGGGCGCGGACGACGTTCCCCACCACATCCCAGCGCATGCCGCGCTTGACACCCGCCTCCACGTGCCGCGTCTCGTGGGTGAAGAAGGCGGAGATCAGCGCGGCGAGCGCGGCGGTGCCGGCGGCGAGGTAGAACCCGGCGGAGAGGCCGAACGCCTGGGCGATCACGCCGCCCACCGCCGGGCCGATGAAGACGCCGATGCGGCTCACGCCGCCGAACATGGAGAACGCGCGGCCGCGGTCGGCGATGGGCACCACGTCGGCCAGGTAGGCCATGCGCGAGATGTTCCACATGGATGAGGCGATCCCACCGGCGAAACGCAGCGCGACGAGGGCCCAGAAGTTGGGCAGGAGCACGATCAGCAGGCTGGAGAGCGCCAGGATGACCGTGCCCGCGACCATGACGGGCTTGCGCCCCAGGCGCTCCATGACGACGCCCGAGGGGACGTTGCCGACCAGCGTGCCGAAGCCGATGGCGGCGACGGCGAATGAGACCAGGCTCAGGCCGACGCCAAAGCTGTCCGCGTAGAGCGGCAGGACGGGCACGAGGATGCCCGTGCCGATGCTGAGGAGGACTGTCGGGACGTAGACCGGCAGGACGAGTGAATAGGTTGAGCGCTGCACCTCGTGGTGGTGGACTGCGAGCTAGCGCCCGAGCTCCTTGAGGATCTGCTTGACGTACTCGACGCTCTTGCCGTCGCGGTAGAGCTGGTCGCCCTCGCGGCAGCCCTCGATGGCCATGTAGCCCTGGTAGCCGGCCTCGAGCATCGCCGCCATGGCGAAGCGGTAGTCGATCTCGCCGTCCGGCAGCGGGACCTTGAGGAAGTAGGTCTTCTCCATCTCCGGGATGTGGACGCGCATGAGCTGCTTGCAGTGCCAGTACTTGGCGCGCTGGGCCAGCGCGACGATGCACGCCTCGTTCGATTCCTCGGGGACGGCGTAGTTCCAGTAGAGGTTGCCCAAGTCCGGGTTGACGCCGACGTTCCTGCGGTCGATCAGGTCGAGCAGATGGATCGCGCCCCACGAGTTGTCGGCGATCGAGTTCTGGTGCATCTCGATCGCGATCTCGACGCCGCTGTCCGAGGCGAGGTCGGCGACCTCGCGGAAGCGGTCGGCGGTGATGGCGTAGTCGCTCTCCCGCGCCTGGCGGGAGCTGCCCTGCGCGGTGCGCTCCCCCACCTTTGAGCCGGGACCGCCCGGGTCCTGCACGCCGCCGCCGATGGCGGAGTTGACCAGGTAGGCGCCGAGCGCGGCGGCGGCGCGGATGGCGGTCTCCCAGTTCTTGCGGTAGGTGGCGCCGATGCGCGGGTGGGCGACGCCGCCGCCGCCGCGGATGACGGCGCACTTGAGCCCTTCGCCCTCGAGCTCGGCGCGCAGCTCCTTCCACTCACCCTCGGTGTTGCCCGCCGAGCGGACGCCGAACTCGATCGCCTCAAAGCCGATCTCACGCACCTTCCTTAGATAGGCGCGCCGCACGTCCTTCGGCGGCAGCTCGTTGCCGGGGCCACGCTCATCGGCGAAGGGGTAGAACGCGGCGCGGCGGTGGGCGTACGAGATCTTCATGCGCGGGCTGGACTCCTTGTCGGACGTAGTCTACTAACGCCCTGCGCCCCGCTGCGCGGGTGCTCGGTTGTTGGGTAACGCACCAAGGTCGCGCAGGACGCGCTCTGCCAGAAAGCCTTTCATCCCGTGGGGCGGGTAGGGGTGGAGGTAGTCCTGCCAGACGAAGGTCTGGTAGTTGCGCACGCCCCTCAGCCGCCCGCCGGACGGATCGAGCCAGTTGTTGATCGTGGCCATGGGGATGCCACAGGTGCCGTCCAGGCGGCACGACTCGGTCTTGAGCCCCATCCAGCTGCCCACCACTTCGCGCAGGCGGTCAAGGGGCGCGTCGACGAAGATGGCGCGCGCGGGGCGGGCGCCTTCAGTACCTGTGTGCGTCCAGTCGCGCGGGCGGGCGAGGAGATGCTTGATCGCGGTGCCCCCCTTGCTGTGGCCGAGCAGCGTCACGTCGGTATCGGGCGGGAACGCGCGAAGGTCCTGGGCGATGAAGTCGGACGCCGCGCGCGACGACCCCCACAGCGATCCGCCTTCGACGCGCCGCCAGTCGAAGAACCACAGCCCGGTCGATTCGGACAGCTCGCGCCGCTTCATGTCGGGCGCGGTACGCCAGCGGCCTTGGAAGGCGCGCCACTGCTCGGCGGTCCATGACTTGAAGACGGTGCCCCACTGCCACCAGGCGCCGGGGTCGTCCCACCACTCGTCCGTCCAGGCGCCAGGGACGCAGTAGAGGATGCGCCGCTCGGTCACGCGATAGTGGAAGTCTCAGCCGCCTCGGCGCGGGGGTGCTTCAGCAGCCAGACCATCTCGGCCCCCACGATGGCGCTGGCGACGAAGCCGAGCACCGCGTTCTGAATGCCCAGCCCGATGGCGCGCGTGATCGCCTCGCCCATGCTCGGCTCGAACTCCTCCGCCACGCCGAGCAGGAAGAGGGGGGTGAAGAGCACCAGGTAGAGCAGGTTGGCCAGGAGCCAGCGCCAGGCGCGGCGGGCGTACGTGCGGAGCAGCAGCCACTGCGCGATGGTGGCGGGGATGGAGGGCACGAACAGGCTGGCCACATTCTCGGTGATGCTCGGACCGCCGAAGATGCCGCGCAGGCCGAGCTGCACCGCAAGGAAGAGCGCGAAGCCGATCGCCTCGCCCGCGATGCCGACGACGATCCATCGCCACGCGCGGGGCAGCCGCCCGCGCAGAACGGCCCACTGCAGCACGAGCACGACGAACGACACGAGCAGTCCCGCGGCCTGGACGGCGACCGAGTCGGGGTTGCCGGTGAGTCCGGCCGCGAAGCCGAGCGCCGCGCCGCCGGCGCCCCACCCCAGCGTCGTGACACCCACCCACCGCCCCCAGAACGCGGGTCCGGACCAGTGCTTCTCTGCTTCGACGGCGGCAATCTCGTGCTCGAGCGGGGCCGAGACGTTCGCCTTGAGGATCGTCTCGGTCTTCGGTGCCGCGGGGGTTGCGGGTTGCGCTGGATCGGCTTGAGTCACACCTGCGGCGACTATACTGGAGCGCGATATGCCAGACGTCGTGCGCATGGGCGTGGTGGGAGCGGGCAGCATCTCCGTACGAGGCATCCTCCCGCACCTGGCGCTGCCGGACGTGCACGACCGCGTGGTGCTCCAGGCGGTGTGCGACCCCGTGCCGGGGCGCGCCGAGGCGGCGGCGGAGCGGTTCGGAATCGTGCACTCATTCGTCGAGTACGAGGAGCTGCTCGACAAGGGAGAGGTCGACGCGGTCAGCATTGCGTCGCCGATCGGGCTGCACTACCAGCAGGGCAAGCAGGCGCTCCAGGCGGGCAAGCACGTCCACTTCAACAAGACGATGACCACGACGGTCGACGAGGCGGACGAGCTGATCGACCTGGCCAAGCGGGGCGACCGGCGGATCGTGGCCTCACCCGGCGAGATGCTGCGCCCGCACAACCAGCGCATCAAGGAGCTGATCCAGGAGGGGGCGCTGGGCACGCTGGCGTGGGCCGCGTGCGGCGCGGCGTTCGGCACGTATCACGAGCAGGAGAAGGTCCGCCAGGGGGACGACCCACTGTCCAACATCGACCCGTCGTGGTACTTCCGCAAGCCTGGGGGCGGGCCGCTCTACGATATGACCGTCTACGCGCTGCATGGCCTGACGGGCGTGCTGGGCGCCGCGAAACGCGTCACCGCCATGTCCGGCGTGCGCATCCAGGAGCGCGAGTTCCGCGGGAAGATGGTGGCCTGCGACGCGGACGACAACACGTTCATGCTGCTGGACTTCGGCGACAACGTGTTTGCCTTCGTCTACGGCGCGACGGCGGGGCGCGTGACGGAGGGCTTCAGCGGGAGCTACTTCGGCACGAAGGGCTCGATCGTCGGCGTATCGCTGAACGGCCAGCCGTTCGACTACCCAGGCCGCGAGATGGCGGAGAGCAACCGAGGCGGTCGCCAGTGGCTCCTGCCACACGTGGTGGGAGACCACCGGGGCCTGGGCGAGGAGCACGTGTACGAGGACATCATGCAGCTCGTGGACTGGGTGCGCGAGGGCAAGGAGTCGATCGTGACGGCCGAGCACGCTCGCCACGTCGTCGACATCTTCGAGTCGTGCTACCGCTCGGCGGAGACGGGCCAGACTCAGACGCTGCGGACGACCTTCTGAGCGCTAGGCGACCGTATTCGGGTCGCCGATGTAGCGCCACCAGTTGTTGGCGATACCGTCGGTCTGGCCGTCGACGTGGGGGATGCGCTCGAACCACCACAGGTGGTGGAGCCGCATGTCGCCGTTGCCCCAGTCGTGGCACATCACCGGTCGGCGCGTGCCGGTCAGGGTGGGGAAGCGCAGCCAGTCGTCGCAGTCACTCGAGACCGGGCGCGGGTTGCCCCAATCGTAGTCGCGCGTGCTGTTGGGAGCGAAGTGGACGTTGCCGCACGACGCGCGGCCGGGGGCGATCTGGTCGTAGCGCGTGAAGCGCTCCCACAGGTTGCGCTCGCCAGATCGGTCGCGATAGACGTGCGCCATGATCGACTCGGCGCGGTGCCCCAGGTTCTCGAGCATGCACCCCACCTCGCGCTCGAAGTTGAAGCCCATGACGACGTACTTGCGCCCGCAGCGGTCGGCCAGCGGCGGGGCGTTGCACCAGAACGCGCCGGGGCCGGCCATCATCGACTCGTAGTAGCCGCAGTAGGGGAAGCCGAACAGCCAGACCTCGTCGATCTCCCCGCTGTCGACGCGGCGTGCGACGTCCAGCTCGTCCAGGAGGGCGCGGTAGTCGACCGCATCGGGGTCGTGGAAGCCCGCGCGGCGCTGCCAGCAGCGGAGGTAGGTCGCCGCATCGTATGCAAACCCGTCGGCTTTGCGCGGGAAGGTGTCGTACTCCCGCCGCTCGACCACCTGGTGGCGCAGCATGCCGTGGCTCGCCCGGGCAACGTCGTCGACGTACTGCTGCTCCTGCCGCCGCCAGTCGAACCAGCCCATGACGCGTGACAGCCTCCGCCCGCGCGCGGGATCGACGAGCGGATCGTGCGCCACCGAGAGGACGCGGCGAAGCAGTGGGGTGGGCGGCACGCGCCGAGTATCCGCTACTCGACGTAACCGCGCTCGCGCGCGAGGGCCAGGCCGACGTGGCCGGGCAAGATCATCTGACTCGCCGGTTCCCAGACGAGCAAGCCGGTCTGGAACCATTGGCCGACCGCGCCCGCCATGGGATGCGGCAACAGGGCGGAGTCGGGCGGAAGGGGGACTTCCTCCGAGAGTGAGAAGCCGAAGCGCGGGAGCCCGCCGTTGGCCGAGGCGAACCGGCCGATGGCACCGCCGAGCGGGCGCGCCGGGTCCAGACCCGCGGCGTCGCCCAGCAGGTCCTGGCCGGCGTACCCGAGCGCGAAGCTGCCGGTGGCGGGCAGCCACTCCAGGCGACCTGCCTCGGTATAGAGCACCTGCTTGGCCTCGCCTGTGTCAGGATCGATCTCGGTGAGCTCGGCCGTGACCGGCACGCCGAGGAGATCGCGCCCGCCGGCGCTCAGGTAGGCGCGGAAAAAGCCGCCTTCCAGCGTGATCCCGGTTTCCGGGAAGTGCACGCTCGACGGCGGCGGCGCCGGGGGCGCAACCGCGGGGGGCGCGGCGGGGGGCGGCGCGGGCGCCGGCTCGGAAACGCCCTGCACGGCGTTCAGCGGACCTATGGCCAGGGCAGGGTCGTCGAACAGACTCATGCCGCGCCAGAGCGCGCCCGCCTCGTAGCGCGGGGTCAGCCCGCCGTGCGGGTCGAGCGCGTAGAAGTACGTGCCGTCGTAGCCGCGCAGCGTGAGCGCGTGCTCGGCCGGGATCAGGTTGACGATCTTGCCCGTGGAGAGCCGCGTCGGCACACGCAGTGAGTCGCGCAGGTCGAGCGGCAGCCACGCCACCACCGGCTGGCCGGCGGCGATCGCCGCGCGCACCGAGTCGAGGTCGTAGAGCAGCCGCGCGCCAAGCTCGCGCGGCACGTGCCCCCTGGCGCGGAGCAGGTCGACCAGCCGCGCGATGCCCTTGGCGTGGACGCCGTAGTCGACGAGCGTCTGGTTGGCCTGGATCTCGCCGCGGAACGTCTCGTCGGGGTCCTCGCCGCTGCCGAGCAGCGGGCGCATGACGTCCTCGGGCACCACGTGGCCGAGCAGCCGCAGCGCGGTGTGCAGCGCGGCGAACTCGCACGACAGCGCCCACTTCTGCGAGTAGCGCTCGGTTACGGCGTCGGCGACGATGAAGGCCGTCGGCGGCGGCGCCGCGAACGCTGCCCGAGCGCCCCACGACAAGGCCCACGGCGCGGCCCACGAGCCTGCGAGCGCCAGTCCGCCGGCGAGCACCGACCGGCGCGGCGCGGCGCTTGTGAAGCGATTCACATGGCCCTCCTGGCGCAAGATGGGTGCCAGCCGCGCCGCCGTACGGGACAGGAAGATGAAATCGCGTCTATACTGCCGATCAGGGGAGACGTCC
>DASTZM010000154.1:0-4610 GCA_035764305.1 Chloroflexota bacterium
CCCGAAGGCCACCCGGCGCTCCACACGTGTGGCGATCCCGCCGCGCCCGCCGGGAGCGCCGGCGCTGTCGTCACGTTGAGGTGCGCCGGCACCAGGCCAAGGAGCGCTACCGCCAGCCCCGCCGCGCGCGCCCCCCTGGCCGCCGCGCGCCGCTGCCCCAGCCACACCAACACTCCCGCCGCCAGCGCGTAGCCGATCAGGTTGGCCGCCATCCGATGCGGCGTCCGCGCCAGCGCAAGCGCGATCAGTCCTCCTCCCGACAGCGCAATCTGCGCCCCGCTGAGCCGTTCCACGCCAGCCGGCCGCACGCGCGTTGCCCAGCGCACACCCAGCGGCGCGAGTGCCACTTCAGCCAGCGCCGCGAGCGCGGCGGCGCCCAACGCCCACGTCAGACCCGCCGCCAGCGCGCCCGCTGGGCCGCCCTCGGGGTGGCGCAGTGCCTCCAGGACTACCCCCACCAGACCGCTCGTGGCCGCCCACACCAGTCCCATCCGCAGTGGCAACGGCGCCGAGTCTACGAGCCTGCCCCCCAGATATGCCCGCTAGAATGCCCCAGGAGGCACCCCGCCATGACCGCCACCGCCACCCGCGTCCATCCCCAGCTCGCCGCCCTCGCCGCGCTCGGCCAATCCATCTGGTTCGACAACATCTCGCGCGGCCTTATCTCCTCGGGCGGCCTCCAGGCGCTCGTCGACGAAGGGGTGCTCGGCGTCACCTCCAACCCCACCATCTTCGAGAAAGCCATCTCCGGCTCCGCCGACTACGACTCTCAGCTCAAGTCCGCCGCCGTTTCCAGTCAGGATCCCGAAGCGCTCTTCGAGGCGCTCGCCATCAAGGACATCCAGAACGCCGCCGACGTCCTGCGCCGCGTCTACGACCGACTCGACGGCGCCGACGGCTACGTCAGCCTCGAGGTCAGCCCGCGCCTCGCCGACGACACTGAGGGCACCGCCAAGGCGGCCGAGCGCCTCTTCCACGCGGTCCAGCGGCCCAACGTCATGATCAAGATCCCCGCGACCGAGGCCGGCCTGTCCGCCATCACGTCCACCATCGCCAAGGGCATCAACGTCAACGTCACCCTCCTGTTCAGCGTCGACCGCTACGAGTCGGTCGCCTGGGCCTACGTCAAGGGCCTCGAGATGCTCGCCAACGCCGGGCGTCCCCTCGACCACGTCGCCTCGGTCGCCAGCTTCTTCGTCAGCCGCGTCGACACGCTCGTCGACTCACAGCTCTCGGACGCCCACGCCGACCTGAGGGGCCAGGCCGCCGTCGCAAACGCCAAGCTGGCCTACGAGCGCTTCGAGTCGATCTTCTCCTCCCGACGCTTCGCCGACCTGCGCGCCAGGGGCGCCCGTCCGCAGCGCGTGCTATGGGCCAGCACCAGCACCAAGAACCCCGCCTACTCGCAGACCATGTACGTCGACCCGCTCATCGGTCCGGACACGATCAACACCGTGCCGCCCCAGACCCTCGACGCGATCAAAGAGCACGCCACCGTGCGGGAGACGATCCGCGAGCGCCTGTCCGAGACGCACGGCACACTCCGTGCGCTGCGCGAGGCAGGGATCGACATGGAGGCCGTCGCCGAGCGACTCGAGCGCGAGGGCGTCGCCTCCTTCGCCAAGTCCTTCGACGACCTCCTTGCCTCCATCCAGAAGAAGACTGCTTCCCTCTGACCGACCCCGTGACCGACGTCCCGTCCCTTGGCCGCACCCTCCTTCTAGTCGGCCTGGCTCTCGCCGCCGTCGGGCTCCTGCTCACGGTAGCGGGGCGGCTCCCGTTCCTGGGACGCCTTCCGGGGGACATCGCCATCCAGCGCGGCTCGTGGAGCTTCTACTTTCCCGTCGTCACCTGCCTCATCATCTCGGTCGTCCTGAGCCTGGTTCTCAACCTGGTCACCCGACGCTAGAATCGGCGTAATGGAAGACCGTCCCGGGGTGGAGCCAAACCCCGAGGAATCCTCGACTGCGGCACGCGTCGAGGAGTGGCTCCGCAACCTGCGCGCCCAGCGCGCCGCCGCCGGCGAGTCGCAGGGCGCCCGCCCAGCCCGCGCCGGGCAGTCCAGCCCTGCCGACGACCCCGCCGACGCCTTTCTCCGCGCCGCGCGGCGCCTCGCGGGCAGCCCCCGCGCTCAGCAGGCGCTCGCCCGCCGTCTCATGGAAGCCCAGGCGGACCCTGACGACCCCGCCGTGCGCGCCCTGGCCCGCGTCCTGCAGAACCTGGGGACCAACCTGACAGACGTGCTCGCGTCCCTGGGCGCCGGCGGTGGCGCCGCCGTCCTCGACCGGCCAGAGGCCGCGGAGGACGAAGAGCGCAAGATCGACGACACCGGCGGTGGCGGCGGTGACGACGACTTCGACGACGATGACGGTGGCGGGGGCGGCGGCGACGGCGGGGACGACGAGGAGCCCTGGCCCTCCGCCTTTGTCGGCTACCGCGTCGGGCTCGTCGACGCCCTCGACGTCGGCAACTGCCGCGACGGCTGCTGCACCGCCATCTTCGTCGACCATCCCGGCCTGCGCGCCGCGGTCTGGTTCCCCACCGAAGCCGCCCCGGAGATGGCGGACAAGCTAACCGAAGTCCTCTCCGCGGAGCGCGGCGACGCGGCCGAGCTCGGGGTGCCGCCTTTCGGCTCCGGCGACGCGCCACCTCGCGGCGCCGTCCAGGCCACCATCCAGTTCTTCACCGAAGACGTCCACCTCGACACGCTCGAGCCCGACGCCGAGTCGGACCGCAAGCAAGGCGGCGTCGCCCGCTTCATCGCCTACGACCAAGGCCTCGGCCACGGCGGCCCGCCGCTTGTCGACCTCCTCATCACCCCCCAGCAAGCCCGCGCCCTCCGCCGCGCCCTCCGCAAAGCCGCGAAGAACGCCCCCCCGGCCGAGCAGCCCTAGGCAGCCTTCGCAGGCGCCGCCTCTCCCGCCCTCAACAGCTCAACCAGCGCCGCCTCCTCCTCATCCAACAGATACAGCGCCTTCGTCTTACGCGGCTTCAGCGCCGCCAATCCATCTCCCATATACGCCTCCAACACCGCCGGATGGACATAACACTTCCGGCACACCGCCACCGTGTTCCCCAGCTCCGCCGCCACCGCTTCGATGCACCGCACCAGCACCTTCTTCCCTTCACTCTCGGTCTCACACCGCTCACACTCGCGAAGGAAGCGCGCCGCTAGCACCGTCCCCGCCCAGGTCCGGAAATCTTTCGCGGAGAACTCCTCCCCCGCGATCTCCCGGATGTACGCGTTCACGTCGCCGGACGTGACGTCGCGCCGCACCCCCTCCTCGTCGACGTACTGGAACAGCTCCTGCCCCGGCAGGTCCCTGCATGCCCGCACGATCTTCGCCAGCCGCCGGTCCTGCAGCTCCACCTCGTGCTCCTTCCCCGACTTCCCCTTGAACTTGAACCGCAACGTCGTGCCCTCCACCTTGACGTGCCGGTCCTGCAGCGTCGTGAGCCCATAGGACTTGTTCTGCGCCGCGTACTCGCCATTCCCCACGCGAATCTTCGTCTGTTCCAGCAGCTTCACCACCGCCGCCAGCACCTTCTCGCGCGGCATGCCCGGTCGTGACAGATCCTGCTCCACGCGCTTGCGAATCCGCGGCAGCGCCCGGGCGAAGTCCAGCATCTTGTCGTACTTCACAGCGTCGCGCACCTCGCGCCAGCGCGGGTGATAGCGGTACTGCTTGCGCCCCTTCGCGTCGCGCCCCGTCGCCTGAATGTGCCCGTTCGCGCTCGGGCAGATCCACACGTCGGTCCACGCCGGTGGAATCGCCAGCGACTTGATGCGCACCAGCGTCCTCTCGTCGGAGACCTTCTCACCGTCCGGCTTCACGTACGTGAAGCCCTCCCCGTCCTTCTTCCGCCGTATCCCCGCCGTGTGGTCGCTCACGTAGCGCAGCCCCGCCGCCTCCGCCGACGCCACTGGATCGAGCAGCTCTTCTGCCGACGCATTGCTCTCGACCACCGCCTCCAGGAGAGTCACGCCAGCGCGTAACGCAACTCCTGTGCCAGGTAACCTGGCACGCACATGACCGTCCAACCACTTGGTGCAGCCCAACCGCTCCGCATCGGCTTCATCGGGACCGGCCGGAAGATGGACAAGCCCGGCCCCATGGGCTACGCCATGGCCTATCAGCACGCCGCCGCCTACAGGTCCCTCCCCGAAGGCACGGTCCAGCTCGTCGCCTGCGCCGACATCTCAGAGGAGAACGGCCGCAACTTCGTCGAAGCCAACGGCCTCCAGCGCTGGTACCCCACCCACCAGGAGATGCTCGAAAAGGAGCGCCTGGACATGGTCTCCGTCTGCGTCTGGCCCCACCTCCACGCCCCCATGGTTATCGACGCCTCGGCTGCGGGCGTCAAGGCCATCCACTGTGAAAAGCCGATGGCCGACTCGTGGGGCGCCTCCCGCCACATGGTCCAGGTCTGCGAGGAGCGCGGCATCCAGCTTACCTTCAACCACCAGCGCCGCTTCGGGCTCCCCTTCTCCCGCGCCCGCGACATGGCCGCCAGCGGCGACATCGGCGACCTCGTCCGTCTGGAGGCCGCCTGCGGGAACATCTACGACTGGGGCACCCACTACTTCGACACCCTCGCCTCCTTCAACC
>DASTZM010000155.1:0-2888 GCA_035764305.1 Chloroflexota bacterium
GAAGAAGGGATCTCCCAGCTCCTTGATGCGCTTGGTGACGGTGGCGGCGTTGGACTTGCCGGTCCAGAGCTCCTCGTTGAGCAGCTTGTTGACGACGTCGCGCTCGACGTCGGGCCAGCGGGTGTGGACGGGGTCGCGGACGACGTACTCCTGGCCGTCGGAGAAGACCTTGGCGCCGCGGGGCGGCGGGGTGATGTAGTCGGGGCTGTTGCCGATGCTGATGCGGACGGGGGTGGTGGAGCCTTCCTTGAGCTCGTCCAGCTGGGCTTCCTTGCTGGTGATGAAGGAGAGGAGGGCCCAGGCTTCTTCGGGGAGCTTGGTGGGGCCGGCGGCGCCGTAGCCGGTGCCGCCGCCGCCGACGCCGCGGCGGGTGCCCTTCGGGCCGAGGGGGAAGGGGGCGGCGTCGTAGGGCATGCCGGAGGTCTTGAAGTTCTGGTTGGCGCCGGGGTTGGTGATCTGCATGGCGAGCTTGCCGGACTGCATGAGGGTGAGCTGGTTGCCGAGGGCGGCTTCCTGGGAGGGCTCGGGGGCGACCTGGTGCTTGTAGATCAGGTCCTGCATGAACTGGAGGGCTTCGACGGCGGGGGGCTCGTTGAGGGCGAACTCGGTGGCGAGGCCGTCGGCGTTCTTCTTCACGATGGCGCCGCCGTTGGAGTAGACGAAGGAGGCCCAGAGGCGGGAGCCGCGGGGGACGAAGAGGGCGTAGCGCTGGTCGGCGGCGCGGCCGAGCTTGGCGGCGATCTCCTGGAGGCGCTGGAAGGTCCAGGTCTTGTCGCTCCAGTCGATGGGCAGCGCGGGGATGCCTTCGCGGGTGAAGGCGTCGGTGCTGTAGAAGACGCACTGGAGGCCGTAGGCGCGGGGGAGGGCGTACTGGGCGCCCTTCCATTGATAGAGGACGACGGCGTCCTTGCGGAAGTCGGAGAGGTCGTACTTGTCGCGCTTGATGTAGGGGTCGAGCTTGAGGAACATGCCGCGCTCGACGGCGGCGACGATGGGGATCTGCTCCTGGAGATAGCGGAAGACGTCGGGTGGGGTGCCGGCGGTGAAGGCGGAGACGAGCTTGTTCTGCCAGTCGGCGATGCCGCCGGTGGCTTCGACCTTGACGCCGGTCTGCTTCTCGAAGCGCTGGGCCCAGTCCTGCATGATGGCGGGCTGGCCGCCGCCCTGGTCGGACCAGAAGACGACGGTGGCGCCGGTCTTGAGCCGGGCGGCGGGGGCGGCGGGGGCAGACGTGGTGTTTGAGGTACTGCTGCTGGGGGTGCCGCAGGCGGCGGCCAGCATGGCGAGCGCGGGTGCCCCAGCGCCGAGCAGCAGGGCGCGGCGGGTGGTCACGGTGATGGCTCCCCCTCCTGCGGGGAGGATACTGCGCTCCGGCTTCGACGGGAGATCAGCGGCAGCATCACATGGAAGGTCGAGCCGCAATCGACGACGCTTTCTGCCCAGGCCTTGCCGCCGTGCAACTCGGTGATCTGCCGGACGACGGGTAGCCCCAGCCCTGTGCCTTTGATGCCGCGCGCCCGCGCCGATTCCACGCGGGTGTACCGGTCAAAGATCGCCTCCAGCGCCTCCGCCGGGATGCCGATCCCCCGGTCGGTCACTTCAAGATGAACCGACCCACCGTCCACGCGCGTGCGAATGACGACGGTGCCCCCGTCCGGCGAGTACTTCACCGCGTTTCCGACCAGGTTCGTGATCACCTGCGCCAGACGGTCGCGGTCGCCCCACACACGGGGCCGTGCCCCATCCAGCGCCATGGTCAGCGGATGGCCCGGTGTGGTGGGCTGCATCAGCGAGACGACCTCGTCCACCACCGCGTTCAGGTCCACGTCCTCCCGGTGGAGCGTCATTCGGCCGGACTCGATACGGTCGAGGTCCAGCAGGTCGCTGATCAGCCGGTTCAGTCGCAGCGAGGCCTGGTTGATGGCCTGACCGAACTCCTTGACGTCCTCCAGCGGGAGGTCCTCGTCGCGGATCATCTCGCTGTAGCCCTGGATGGTGGTCAGCGGCGTGCGGAACTCGTGCGAGATGATCGAGAGGAAGTCGCTCTTCTCCTTGCTGACGCGCGCCAGCTGCTCGTTTGCCCGGCGCTGAGTGGCGAGCGCCTCCGCCATCTGCGCTTCGGCGCGTTTGTGGGCGGTGATGTCCCGGGCGATGGCCTGGAACCCCTCTACGTCGTCGCCGGCCATGACGATCTGGACGTGCTGGCCGATCCACACTTCGGCGCCGTCCGAGGCGATGGCGACGAACTCGTTGTACGTGGTGGGCAGGCGCAGCTCGCGCTGCGCGAGGTAGTGGTCCATGAGGCCCTCGCGCAGGTCGGGCCGCACCAACTCCAGGTACACACGCCCAACCAGCTCTGACTCGGAGTACTTCAGCGCCCGCGCCGCGGCCGGATTCACGTAGGTGAACACGCCCGTGGCGTCGGTGCGGTAGATCAGGTCGGTGGCGTTGTCGACCAGGTGCCGGTAGCGCGCCTCGCTCTCCCGCAGCGCCGCCTCGGCGAGCTTACGCCCGGTGACGTCGCGAATGATCATGCTGGTGAGCTTCGGACCGGCGGCCGGTCCGAAGACGGCCGAGCTGATCTCGGCGTCGAACACCGTGCCGTCCTTCCGCCTGTGGCGCAGCTCGCCCACGTAGCGGCCGGTGCGCTCCCGCTCCGCCAGCAGCCCCGGCAGGCGTGGGTCGGTAGGGTCGACCACGGCTTCGCGCCCGCCGGCGATGATCTCCTCCGTGGTCCGGCCGAACAGCCGGCACGCCGCGGGGTTGGCATCCAGGATCTGCCCGTCCGTGCGGGTCAGCAGTACCGCGTCCAGGCTGTGGTCGAAGATGGCGTGCAGGTGCGCCTGGCTGGCGCGCAGTGACGCCTGGGCGCGTTCCAACTCGACCAC
>DASTZM010000156.1:0-2459 GCA_035764305.1 Chloroflexota bacterium
CGCCTGGACCGCCACCGGCTTCGGCGCCATCCGCGGCACCCCCGCCGTCGCACCCGACGGCACCATCTACTTCGGCACCGACGCCGGCGAGCTCGTCTCGCTCGATTCGACCGGCAGGGAGCGCTACCGCCTCCGCGCCGAGCGCGACGTCACCGGGTCGCCCGCCATCGGACCCGACGGCGACGTCCTCTGGGGCTCGCTCGACTCCCAGCTCCGCCGCTCTGCCGGCGACGGCACCGGCATCTGGTCGGTCACCCTCGACGGTCCCATCGCCTCCGCTCCCGCCATCAGCGCCGACGGCGCGACCGTCTTCGTCGGCGCGGGCAGCAGCATCGTCGCCGTCGCGCGCGACTCGGGCGCCGTGCGCTGGCGCGTCGGCGCCGGCGCGCCGGTCACCGTCACCCCCGCCATTGGGCCCGACGGCACCGTCTTCGCCGGCGCCGACAACGGGACCTTCTTCGCCATCCGTCCCGATGGCTCCGCCCGATGGCAGGCGCAGACCGGCGGCACCATCCGCTCCTCCGCTGCCGTCAGCGGCGACGGCAACGTCTACTTCGGCTCGGGCGACGCCATCGTCTACGCCTATAGCCCCGACGGCCAGCGCCTCTCCACCTACCGAGCGCTCGACGCCGTCCACGGCGCCGCCGCCATCGACTCCGCCGGCACCGTCTACCTCGGCTCGCGCGACAACCGGCTCTACGCCTTCCGCGAGAACGCCCGCACCTTCGCTCAATCGCCCGCCGACCGCCTGGGTGGCGACCTCGTTCGCGAGCCCGCCACCGGCCGCGTCTTCGTCATCGTCGCCGGGCGGCGGCGTCACATCCCCGACCCGATCACCCAGCTCATCCTCGGGCTCGTCGGCCCCCAGCCGCTCACCCTCAACGGCGCCGAAGCCAACCGCTATCCCGAAGGCGCCCCCTTGCCCGCGCTTGCCGAGGGCCGCCTGGTCGGCACCAGCAACGGCCCGCTCTACGTGCTCAGATCGAGCAAGCGCGTCTGGATCCGGAGCCTGGAAGAGTTCGCCGCCGGCGGCTTCAGCTGGGACGCGCTCGCCACCACCGAGGACATCGTCACGCGCTCGATTCCCCTCACCATCGAGTCCGGCATGCTCGTCAAGGGCGGCGGCGACAGGGTCTACCTCGTGGAGGGAAACCAGCGCCGCTGGATCACCTCCGCGGAGGCGTTCTCGGCCCGCGGCTACCAATGGTCCCAGGTCCACCTGGTCCCTGAATCTTCCCTGGCGAATCTGCCCGAAGGGGCTTCCATTTAGAACAAATGTCCCGTAAAATATGAGGCGCCTGCTCACCCGAGAGACGGCCACTTTTTTACGAGAGAAGGGACCCCATGGCAGCACCAAAGATTGAGAAGACCCAAGAGAACGGCGCCATGCCGGCAGCAGAGACCCTCCGCCCGTCCGCCGAGCGCGAGAAGGCGCTCGATCTGGCCCTCTCGGGCATCGAGAAGCAGTTCGGTCGGGGCGCCATCATGCGCCTGGGCGAGGGCACCCGCGCGCCGGTCGAGGGCATCCCGACGGGCTCCATCGCGCTCGACCTGGCGCTGGGCATCGGCGGCGTGCCGCGCGGGCGCGTCGTCGAGATCTATGGCCCGGAGAGCTCAGGCAAGACCACCCTCGCCTCGCACATCATCGCCGAGGCCCAGCGCCTGGGCGGCATCGGCGCCATCATCGACGCCGAGCATGCCTTCGATCCCGAGTTCGCCGAGCGGGTGTGCGGCGTCAACGTGCGCGACCTCCTCGTCAGCCAGCCCGACACCGGCGAGCAGGCCCTCGAGATCTGCGAGATGCTCGTCCGCTCCGCCGCCGTCGACGTGGTGGTGGTCGACTCCGTCGCCGCGCTCACGCCGCGCGCCGAGATCGAGGGCGACATGGGGGACAGCCTGCCCGGGCTGCAGGCGCGCCTGATGAGCCAGGCGCTGCGCAAGCTCACCGCGGCCATCAGCAAGAGCCGCTGCTGCGTGATCTTCATCAACCAGCTGCGCGAGAAGATCGGGATCATGTTCGGCAACCCCGAGACCACCCCCGGCGGGCGCGCCCTCAAGTTCTACTCCTCGGTCCGCCTCGAGATCCGGCGGGCCGACACGATCAAGCAGGGCACCGACGTGATCGGCATGCGCGCCAAGGTCACCGTGCGCAAGAACAAGGTCGCGCCGCCCTTCAAGGCCTGCGAGTTCGACCTCATGTTCAACGAGGGCATCTCCAAGTCCGGCGGCCTGCTCGACGTCGGGGTCGAGATGGGCCTGGTCAAGAAGGCCGGCGCCCACTTCTCCTACGGCGAGACCAAGATCGGACTGGGCCGCGAGAACGCCAAGGAGTTCCTCCGCCAGAACCCCGCCGTCATGCAGGCCCTCGAGCAAGAGATCCGCCTCAACGCCCGCGACTACCAATCCCTAAAAGTAGGCACCACCCCCGCCGCCGAAGCCTAACGCCAGCCCCAGCGGGG
>DASTZM010000157.1:0-11110 GCA_035764305.1 Chloroflexota bacterium
CACCAGCCACTGCGCCACGCCCAGCGACAGTCCGTCCGCCACCCGCGACAGCCCCGCGCGGACCCCGCTGTCGGGAGGCCCCGCGAGCGACTCCGGCAGCGCCTGAAGCCCCGCCAGCGCCCCCGCGGCCACGGCGCAGCCCCCCGCCGTCGCCACCAGCCACCAGCTCGCCCGCGCAAAGTGCCGGCGCAGCAGCAGCCACTGGCCCACCGCCGAGACGGGCAGGAAGAGGTACTGGACCAGGTCGTCGCGCGGCCCCGCCAGCGCGTACGCCACCCCCGCCACCGCCCACCCCAGCGCCGTCGCCCCCGCCCACGCCGCCCACAGCATCATCCCCCGCGGCTCGCCCCTCGCTAACATGCCCTCCTATTGTCCCTAGCGGCGACCCCGCGGCTCTCGGTCGAGCAGCTCACGCCCATCGTCGAGCGCGCGCTCGGCACGCCCGCCGTCCCGACCGAGTGGTCGCTCTCCCCGCTGCGCCGCAGCGCCGGTGTCGCCACCGGCGGCGCGTACCTGGTCTCCGGTACGGCACACGACTCGTGCGGGGCATCCTCTCCCGGCGGGCGTCCTCCGGCCCTGCGCTGGTCCGCCGTCCTCAAGATCCTCCGTCCGCCCGCTGCCGGGTCGCGCCACGCCGAAGGTGCGAGGCAACCCGACCACTTCGCCTACTGGAAGCGCGAGCCCGAGCTGTACGCCTCCGGACTCCTCGACGCACTCGCCGGCACACCAGACGCCCTCGCCGCCCCCCGCTGCCTGCGCGTCGAAACGCCCCGCCCCGACGAGACCTGGCTGTGGCTCGAGCACCTCGAGGACGCCCATCCACACGACTGGCAGCGCGACCGCTACCTCCTGGCCGCGCGCCACCTCGGCGCCTCCGGCGGGCTCTTCGTGTCGCCCGGCGGGTCACACCCGCTGCTCGACCATCCCTGGCTCGGCCGCGCCTACTTCCGTCAGCGCTTCGCGCAGGCCGAGCGTGACGGGGGCTGGCCGCTCTTCGCGGACGGCACAACCTGGTCCCACCCGCTGGTGCGCGCCGCCGGCTTCCCACCGAACGCCGGCCCCCGCCTGCTCAAGATCTGGGAGCGACGCCACGCGCTGCTCGACGCGCTCGACGCGCTGCCGCAGACGCTCCGCCACGGCGACGCGCACCGCCACAACCTCATCGCCCGCCGCGAGCCCGACGGTACTGACCGGACCATCGCCATCGACTGGGGCAGCGCCGGCATCGGCGCCATCGGCATGGACCTACTCGACCTGGCCCACGGCGCACTCCCCGTCCTCGCTCGTGACCCGAGCGACGCCCTGGCGCTCGCCGGTGACCTCTTCACCCACTACGCCGCGGGCCTTGCCCAGACGGCGCCGGCCGCGTCGTCCGGCGCCGCGCGCCACGGCTACGCCGTCGGCGTCACGCTGGCCATCGCCTCACGCCTGCACTGGCTTCTCCCGCGCCTCCTGACCCAGCCGGAACAGGACGCCGCCCTCCAGTTGCGGCGCGCGGCCAACACGACCTACGCCACGCTCGCGCTGGCGGAGGAGGCGCTCTCTGTAAGCGCGGCGACTCGCTAGGGGTTCCGCTCCAGCGCCTCGCGCAGCCTTCTCAGTTCGTCCTGGATCCCGGCCGACTCCTGCTGCTGGCGGTCGTACCGCTGCTGCAGTGAGCGCACCGTGTCCAGCAGCAGCTGGCGATCCGACGCCGACAGCGCCCCACCGGGCGACGACGCCTGACCCTGCGCGGGCGCCGGCGCGGCCGGTGCGGTCTGCCCGGCTGGCGCCGTCGTTGTTCCGGCCTGCGGTACCGCCGTCGGCTGCGGCGCGGGTGCCGGCTGCGTCACCGCCGCGGGCGGCGCCGCGCCCTGTGCGGCGCCGGGCCCTGGCGTCGCCACAGGCGGCGCCCCCAGCGGCGCCCCGGTCTGGTACGCGATCGGCCCGCCGTACAGCTTCGCCAGCGCGTCGTCCACGTTCAAACCCATCGCCACGCGGCTGCCCGTCGCCACCACCACACGCTTCAGCTCTGGCAGCTGCGAGCTCGACGCGCGCAGGTAGATCGGCTCCACGTACAGGTTGGACTTCCCGATCGGGATGGCCAGCATGTTCCCCCGCAGCACGCGCGACCCACCCTGGTTCCACAGCGTGAACAGCTGCGAGATGTCCGGGTCCTGGTCGATCCGCGCCTCCACCTGGAGGGGGCCAAAGATGTTGGCGTCCTTGGGGTACTTGAACGCCACCAGCTTCCCGTAGTTGGTGCCATCGGAGCGCGCCGCCAGCCACGTGCTCATGTTGTCCTTGCCCGGCGGCGTGTAGGGCTGCACGAAGACGAACTCCTCGCGCGCCTCTCCCGGCAGGCGCATGATCGTGTAGTACGGCCGCACCGGCACCGGGTTCTGCGCGTCCAGGTACCGCTCGCGCGGGAGTACCAGCTGGTCCTCGCGCTGGTAGAAGACCCGCGGGTCCTGCATGTGGTAGCGGCTGTATACCTGCGACTGGATCGCGAACAGCTCCAGCGGGTAGCGAACGTGCGCCCGTATCGACGACGGCATCTCCGACGCCGCCTTGAACAGCGACGGGAACGCGCCCCGGTACGCCCGCGCCAGCGGGTCCTGCTCGTCCCACACGTAGAACGCCATCGACCCGTCGTACGCGTCCACCGCCACCTTCACGCTGTTGCGCAGGTAGTTGACGTTCCGTCCCACCGGCTGGGAGTACGGATACTGCCCGCTCGCGGTGTACGCGTCGATCAGCCACACCAGCTTCCCGTCGGCGATCACCAGGTAGGGGTCGCTGTCGTAGTGCAGGAACGGCGCAACGCGCCCCACGCGCTCGGCCACGCCGCGGTGGAAGAGGATGGCGCTGTCCTTGGTCAGCGCGTTCGTCGCCAGCAGATTCAGGTCGGTCAACTGCCACGCAAACAGCACGCGCCGGAAGAACGACCCCAGCCCCACCCCGCTCGTGCCTTGGTACGTCACCTCGGCGTTCGCCTGCCCGCGCGGATAGTCGAACTCCGGCACGGTGCTCTTCACCACCACCCAGCCCGCGCCCGACTCGCCGTAGTAGATCTCCGGCCGGCTGACCGGGATCTTGCCCCGCGGCGGCACGTCCTGCACCAGCATCGACGGCAGTCCCTCGCCCAGCACCTCGTTCACCGGGCTCACCGCCACGCCGTAGCCGTGCGTGTACTGCAGGCGCCGGTTGACCCACGTCTGCGCGTCCGGCGGCAGGCGGTTGGCCATCAGCTCGCGCCCCGCGATCATCACCTGGCGGTACTCGCCGTCGATGACGTAGCGATCGAAGTCGGCGTCCAGGAAGCCGTAATAGCCGCGCAGGCTCTGCAGCTGGTTGTAGCTCGCCAGCAGCGGCTCGTAGTCCCACAGCCGGATGTTGCGCAGCGTGGCCGGGTTGGACTCCACCTCCTCGCGCGAGACCGACTCCGCCACCGCGAAGTTGGACTCCTGCATCTGGTCCAGCCCGTACGCGCGACGCGTCATCAGGATGTTGCGCTCGATGTACTGCGTCTCCAGCGCCAGTTCGTTCGGCGCCACCTGGAGGCGCTGCACCACGTTGGGCCACACCAGTACGCCAATCAGCCACACCGGCACCAGGATCCCCACCGCCGCCGCGCCCAGCCACGGCCCCCGCACCGCCAGCCCCGCCAGTGAAAGCAGCGCCCCCAGCGCGCACACCCCCACCAGCGCCCACAGCACCGGTGCCGACGCGTTCACGTCGGTGTACCCCGCGCCGAACGTCGTACCCCGGTTGGAGAACACCAGCCCGTCCAGGCGCAGCAGGTAGTGCCACGCCAGCAGCGCAAACGTCCCCGCGCCCAGCAGCGAGAGGTGGCGCCGCACCGCGCCGCCGAACGCCAGGTTGATCCGCCGGTCGCCCGTCTCCTCGTCGACGCGCAGGCCGTCGCCGCCCGCCTGGGGCACGACCAGCCGCGCGAAGTACAGCGCCAGCGCCGACAGCAGCGCCAGCACCAAGATGGTCAGCCAGTACGTGCGCAGCGCCTGCAGCACCGGGTACAGGAAGACGTAGTACCCCACGTCGCGCCCGTGCAGCGGGTCCTCCACCCCGAAGTCGCTCGCGTACGGCAGGCGCAGCACGACGTCCCACTTGGTCATCGCCCACCAGGCGAGCGCCAGCGTCACCACCGCCGCGATGCCGATCAGCAGGCGCGAGATGTCGCGCGAGCGCGCCCGCTCGCGCGGGCCGTCGTCGTCCAGCAGCTCACCCGCGTGCAGCACCAGCGCGTCCCAGCGCCGCGCCGCCAGGCGCCGCGCCAGCAGGACGTTGCCGATCAGCAGCGTCCCCGCCACCACCAGCGCTCCGATGAAGAGCAGGATCTTGGCGCTCAACACGCTGGTGTAGACGCCCTCGAACCCGACGCTGGCGTACCACAGCCAGTCGACGTAGAACCCCTTAAAAAGGAAGAGCGCCACGATGCTCCCCACGACCGCCATCCCGACCAGCGTCAGCCAGACCAGCCAGCGCGCTACGCGCGGCTCGGGCGCCTCGATCGGCTCGGCGCCGAAGTCGATCGGCGGCGGACCGCCCTGACGGTTCAGAATCTCGACGATCTGGTCCGGCTTCTGCTGGGGCTTGCTGCCCGGTTCTGTGGTTGTGGCCATGCGCCGCCTTCTCTGGTCTTTCGCCCCGCGGGCACTATACAGGCGAACTGTTAACTGCTCCGTGTGCGCAGGACGTGGGCGAGCGGTGGCCGGCTCCCGCCGGCGTTCCGCCGTCCGGCGTCCTCCGCGCCCGCCGCCACCGCCGTGGCGCGCCGCCGGCCTACAATGCGGCATGGCCCTCGTCACACTGCTCATTGGCTCCAAATCTGACTCAGACGCCGTTCGCCCCATCCTCTCCACGCTCGAGCGCTTCGGCGTCTCCTGTACCGCCATCGTCTGCTCCGCCCACCGCGCCCCCGAGCGCCTGCACCGGGTCATCAAGGAAGCCGAAGCGTCCGGCACGCTCGTCTTCATCTGCGGCGCCGGCCTCGCCGCCGCCCTGCCCGGTGCCACCGCCTCGCACACCACCAAGCCCGTGATCGGTCTCCCCCTCGCATCCGGTGCGCTGAACGGCGTCGACTCGCTCTACTCCATCGTCCAGATGCCCCCCGGCGTGCCCGTCGCCGGCGTCGGCATCAACGGCGCGGCCAACGCCGCCTACCTGGCCGTTCAGCTCATCGCCCTGACCGACCCCGCCCTCGCCGAGCGCTACGCCACCTTCCGCAAAGAACAGTCCGACCGCGTCGACACCTTCGAATAGCCCGCTCCCGGTCCGCCCCCATATCCGGAGACGGGCAGGCGGCGTTAGGCTCTCCTGAAAGCGGGAACTTTCCGGCGCCGGGTGGCGTCTTCCCGCCGAAGGAGCACCGCATGCCTCGTCAGCGCCGGTTCTGGTTCCCGTATCCCGTCCTCGCCATTCTGCTCGCGGTCGGACTGCTGCCGCTCGGCGCGCTGACCGCGGGCGCACAGGGCGTCATCCTGCCGCCCACGCGCTGCTTCGACCTGCCCGTGCCCCTTCTGGTCCCGGAGCCCGTCCCGCTCCCGCGCGTCGAGACCCCGGACACGGGTGCCGATCCGGGCGTCACCACCCAGTTCTTCGCGCCGCAGCAGATCGCTCCCCCCGTCGTGCAGCCGCCCGTGATTCAGCCGCCCATCATCCGGCCGCCCATCGTGCCTCCGCCGCCCATCCTTCCCTGCTGGCTCACGCTCACCTCCCACACCGTCGCCGTCCAGATCCAGGACCAGGTCGCCACCACGCGCGTCGACCAGGTCTTCCGGAACGACACCGGGCGTGACCTGGAGGGCACGTACGTCTTCCCGCTCCCCGAGGACGCCACCGTCACTTCCTTTTCTATGTTCGTCGACGGGCGCCAGATCACCGGCGAGGTCCTCAGCCGTGAAGACGCACGCCGGTTGTACGAGTCGATCGTCCGCGCCAACCGCGATCCGGCGCTGCTCGAGTTCGCCGGGCGCGGCGCGTTCCAGGCCAACGTCTTCCCCGTGCCCGCCGGCGGCCAGCGCACCCTCCGCCTGGAATACAGCCAGGTGCTTCCCCGGGACAGCGGCCTCGTGCGGTATGTCTATCCCACCGCCGCCGAGCGCTTATCGGCGCGTCCCTCACAGGAGACCTCCTTCAGCGTCTCCATCACGTCCGCCCAGCCGCTGCGCTCCATCTACTCCCCCACCCACGACGTCGCCGTCACCCGCTCCGGCGAGAACGCCGCCACCGCCACCTGGTCCAGCAAGACCGACCGCACCGCGCAGTCGTCAGTGCGCAAGCAGTTCGAGCTGGTCTACGCCGTCTCGCCCGACCCGGTGGGTCTCAGTATCGCGACAACGAAGCCCACCAATGAGGACGGCTACTTCCTGCTCCTCGCCGCGCCGTCGCTGCAGATGGCCAGCTCCGCCGCGCTCCCCAAAGACGTCACGCTCGTGTTCGACACGTCCGGCTCCATGGCCGGCGCCAAGATCGAGCAGGCCAGGGCCGCGCTGCGCTACGTGCTCAACAGCCTCAACCCCGCCGATCGTTACAGCGTCGTCGCCTTCTCCTCCACCGTCAACCCACTGAACGGCGGGATGCGTCCCGCGTCCGAGCGCGCGCAGGGGCTGGCCTTTGTCGACGGCCTCGTCGCCGCCGGCGGGACCAACATCTACGACGCGCTCGTCGCCGGCCTCACACCCGACGCCGTCACCTCCGGATCATCCGACGCCGGCGCCCGGCCGCACATCGTCGTCTTCGTCACCGACGGGCTCCCCACCGTTGGGCCACAGGACCCCGAGCAGTTGATCGCCGGCGCCAGGAAGGCAGCGGGCGGCGCCTCCAGGAGTCGCGTCTTCACGTTCGGCGTCGGCTACGACGTCAACACCACGCTGCTCGACAAGCTGGCAGCCGACTTCGGCGGCGTCTCGGCCTACGTGCGGCCCGAAGACAATCTGGAAGAAGCCGTCTCGACCTTCTTCACGAAGGTCTCGTCCCCCGTGCTGACCGACCTCGCGCTCGACTTCGGCGGCCCGACCGGCGCCGACGTGTATGACGTGCATCCGGTGCGCCTGCCCGACCTGTACGCCGGAACGCAGCTGGTCGTCGCCGGGCGCTACCGGCGCGCGGGGACGTTTGACGTCACGCTGCGCGGCGTCGCCGCCGGACAGACGCAGTCCTTCACGCTGCGCGGCGCCACGTTCGCGGCCGGGCCGGTGAAAGCGCAGGAGGCGCTGCCGCGCCTGTGGGCCGGGCGGAAGATCGCCTTCCTGCTGTCGGAGATCCGGCTCCGCGGTGCGGCGAAAGAGCTGGTCGACGAGGTCGTTTCGCTCGCCACGCGCTACGGCATCGCCACCCCATACACCTCCATCTTCGTGCCGGAACCGACCGTTTCCATCCGGCCCGGCGTACCCGCCGCCACGCCCGCGCCGCTCAACACCGACGCCGGCCGCGCGCAGGCCGCCGAGGCGCTGCGCCAGGGCGTCGCCGCCGCGCCATCGTCGGGCGTCACGGCGGTCCAGGACAGCACGCTCACCAATCTGCTCGGCCAGGCCCAGTCCGTCCAGTCCGCGACGGGTCCGGGCGTCCAGACGGTTGCGGATAAGACCTTTCAGCTCGTGGATGGTGTTTGGAACGACCTCTCGGCCGGCACGCCACCGCCGCCCGACGCTCGTAACCAGATTGTGTTTGGGTCGGAAGCGTACTTTGGGCTGCTGGACGCGCATCCCAACGCCCCGGCATATCTCAGTGTTGGGACCCGGGTGGTGTTCGAGCTCAATGGCCAGTGGTATGAGGTTGTCGAGCAGTAACCGATTGGCCCCGATCCTGCATCAACTCGCTCCCCAGGCATGTTTGTCGAGATGGCGGTCCACGCCCTGGCCGTCTCCACCGAGGGGGGGCCCTGCGCCATCATCCTGCGGGGCCTCCGCCTGCCCGTCATGCTGCCCATCGCCATCGCCTCGCCGCAGGCCGCCGCCATCGCGGCGGTGCGCTTCGAGTTCCGCCGCCCCCTGACCCACGACCTCATCCTCGCCATCCTGGACGAGCTACGCGGCTCGCTCGAGCGCGTCGTGATCCACGACGTCAAAGGAAGCACCTTCATCTCCCGCCTCGAGCTGTCCAAGGACGGCGCCCAGCACGAGCTGGACTGCCGGCCATCGGACGCCATCGCGCTCGCGGTGCGGCTGAACACCCCCATCCTCGTCACCGCCGACGTGCTGGCGCGCGCCGAGGGCGTGCGCTGGGGCAAGTCCGACGAGACCGAGGCCGACGCCACCGACGGCAAGGAGCGCACGCTCGGCCAGGCGCGAGGCGAGGCCGGCTCACGAGCATCCGGACCACCGGGATCCATCCCGCTCGACGCGCCCATGAAGCCCAACGAGCCCCAGGTCTCACCCGAGCAGCTCGCTCCCTTCAAGGAAGTGATCGAGACGCTCGACCTCGAGAACCTGTAGGCTGCCCTACGCGTCCGGCGCGCTGCGCGGCGGCTTCGAGAACAGTGTCCCGCGGCGCTGGCTCTTGCGCACGAGTCCCACCGCGCTGGTGGGGGGTTTGGGCGGCGCCTGGCGCGGCGGCAGCGGGAGCGACGGCGTGGGGCGCTGCGACGGTGGGGACGGAGTCCCCGGCACCCCCACGCTGCGGCCCGCCTTGAGCGCCGCCTCGGCCGCCTCCGCTTCGGCCCGCGCCAGCTCCGCCTCCACCTCCGCCTCGACGCGCGCCGTGCGCTCGCGCTGCAGCGCAGCCTCGCGCTCCAGTACCTGCTGACGCCGCTCGGTCACGTCCGAGCACGTGCCGATGAATCCGCCGAATGCCCCTTCCGGCGTCTCGTACGGCGCGCCGTCGTCCTCAACCCAGCGGTAGTCGCCGTCCGCGCGCCGCAGGCGGAACTCGATCCGGAACGGCGTGCGCCGCTCGAACGCGAAGTCGAACGCCTGGCGGCAGCGCTCCCGGTCCTCGGGGTGGACGCCCTCGAACCAGCCATCTTCCAGCTGGTCGTCGAGCGCCTGGCCGGTGAACTCCAGCCAGCGCCGGTTGAGAAAGGTGCACCGCCCCTCGGGTGACGCCGCCCAGATCATGATCGGCGCGGCGTTGGCCAGCAGGCGGAAGCGCTGCTCGCTCTGACGCAGCGCCGCCTCAGCGCGGCGCGCCTCCTCCGCCTCCTGCGCCGCCGCCGCCAGACGCTGCGCCTCGCGCGACTTGCGCACGCACCGCGCGATGGTGCGCTTCAGCTCCTCCACGTCGGTCGGCTTGACCACGAAGTCGTCCACGCCCGCGCGGAGCGCGCGCGTCACCGCCTCGAAGCTGCCGTAGCCGGTGAGGATGATGCCGGCGGTAGTGGGGGAGCGTCGCTTCGCCGCGGCGATGACCTCCAGACCGTCCCCCTCGTCCAGGTGCAGGTCGCTCACCACCACGTCGAAGGTCTTGCGCTCTAACGCTTCGAGCGCGTCCGCCCGCGTCCCGGCCGCGTCGGCGCGGTGCCCCGCGGCCAGGAGGATGGCCTGCATCGTCACCAGGACGCTTTCCTCGTCGTCCACCACCAGCAGATCGCCGCCGTCCGCGCGCGCCTGTTCAGCCACCCTTTCGATTCTAGTGGGCCGGACACAGGTGCGCGTCCGGTTGTGTCCCATCGCGTCCCATCGCGTCCCGTACGGCATGCATCCTGCGTTTCCCGTCCTTGAAAAGGAAAGGAGCGCCGATGACGCCGCTGCCCGTCCCTGCCGGACTACTCGAGAGCGGGCTGTTCGCCCTCGCCGCCAAGCTGCTGCTAGGCGCGTTCGGCGCCGGGGCGGCGCTCCTGACCTGGAGCTGCCTGGCGCTCTCCGCACGCTGGAGCGAGCTGGACGACCGTCTGGGCACTCCGACCTCCCGTCCGCTGCCGTAACCCCCGCGGCGCGGCGCACCGGTTTCCGTTACCGGCCACCGCCGCCCCGTTCCGGCGCCACTCCTCGGGCCCGCCGGGCGCTACGCTAATGACGTGGGCGCACCCGCCGGCCCGGCCGGCACCGCCGGAGCCGACCGGCTTCAGAAGGACGGTCCTAAAGACGCCAAGGCCGCGCCGCCCGAAGTCGCGAAGGTGGCGCTGGTCGGCTTCGCTGCGCCGGTGGCAGGGCTGGTGGAGCCCGCGCTCGCCGGAGACGGCTACGCCGTGAGCCGCGTGCCGCTAGACGCCGATACCGTGCGCACCCTGGTGCGCGGGAAGCCGCGCGTCATCGTGCTCGACTCGCATCCCTACGTCGACACCCGCGCCCTCCTGGCCGACCTGCGCGCCACCGCCGAGCTGGCCGAGGTGACGGTGGTCGCGGTCGGCGTGACCGAAGCGCCCGAGGTGCCCGGGCTGGAGGTAGTGCGCCAGCCGGGCCGCTCCCTGGAGTTGGACCGCCTGATGCAGGCCGTCAACCGCGCCTCCGGCCGCTACGCCGGCTAACCGCCGCCCGCAGCCTCGCATGCAGGATGCGCTGCCGTTCATCGTGGCGCTGGTGCTGTTTGTGAGCGCGGTGGTGATCCTCGCCAACCGCAAGCCAACGCCGAAAGCGCGTGACCGCTACGCGCGCTGGAACGCCCAGTACCGCCCCCGCGCGATCCGTCCAACGCGCGGCACACGTGATCCCAAATCCCCCCGGCCCCGCTCGACGTAACGCGACGTAACGGCACCTTTCTTGCGATCCAGGTAACGCCTGGAGGTACCGCACGCACATGCCAGGAGGATTGCTCGGCCAGCTCGGCCAACTGTTCAACCGCCGCTACGGCAAGCCGCCCGCCCCACCAACCATCCCCGCCGCGAAGAAGCAGGACACGCTCGCGGACAAGGGGTCGGACTGGCCCACCGGCAGCCAGCTGCCCGAGTTCAACGACCCCATCGTCGCGCAGCTCAACAATCAGCTCACGAAGGAGCAGGCGCAGCCCGTCCCCACCGAGGCCGAGCTGCTCAAGCAGGAGCAGCACCAGGCGTGGGGCAACTACGACTTCGAGCGCTGCATCGTCATCTTCAGCCGGCTGCACGAGCTGGAGCCCGACGACTCCACATGGACCGACAAGCTCAAGACGAGCTACTTCAATCGCGGCAAGCAGTACGAGACCGACGGCAACGAGGAGCGCGCCATCGCGTGCTACTACTCCGCGCTGAAGCTCG
>DASTZM010000158.1:0-21399 GCA_035764305.1 Chloroflexota bacterium
AGCGGCTGCAGGCTGACCACCGCGCTCGGCGTCGCGCCCGTCGCACCCGCGGCCTGACCCGCCGCCTGACCCGCCGGCGCAGCCGGAGATGGAGTCTGGTTGGGATCGGAGAGCCCCAGCCACGCCAGCCCCAGCAGGAGCACCGCGATCAACCCGCCCCCCGCCAGGAGCCAGAGCGTGCGCGGCGCACTGAGCTTGATCGGCGTCGCGACCGATTGCACGGGCATGCGCCGGTCGCGCCGGTCGCGCCGCCGGCGCGGGTCCTCCGATCCCGCCAGCACGTCGTCGGGCGGAACGCCGAGGAAGATCGCGTAATTGCGCAGAAACCCGACCGAGTACACGCCGGGCGGCAGAACTGAATAGTCGTCGTCCTCCAGCGCCTGGAGATAGCGCTGGCGAATGCGCGTGGCCTGCTCGGCCTCCGTCAGCGAGATGCGGCGCCGCAGCCGGGCGGCGCGCAGAATCTCTCCGGGGGTGCTCGGGCGCGGCGCGCCGCGCCCGTCGCCCTCCTCCGGGACCGGCCGGGCGCGTCTGGTGTCGACCATGCCAGGCTCGTCCGAGTCTACTTAACGGAAACGGAGCCTGGACTACTCATGATCTGACCGGCACCTGGGCGCTACTCCCCCAGCAGCGCGTTGGCCTCCTCCATGCTCACGCCCCTTCGGATCCGCGCCTGGAAGTCCGTTCCGATCTGCACCCCAGCCTCTTCCGCGACGTCCGGCGCGACGCTGCCGATGAACACACGCACCAGTGCGTCCAGGTTCTGCTCCACCAGCGCGTCGGCGCGCGCCATCACCTGCTGGCGGTCGTTGCCCAGCTGCGGGGTCTGCGCCACCACCATCTGCGCCGCCTCCTGGCGCCGCCCCTGGATGTACTCCTCCAGCTGAGACGAGAGGCCCAGCGTCAGCCGCTGCGCGCCCGCACCGTCCGCGTCCAGCGCCGCCCAGCGCTCGACGTAGGCGACCTGGTAGCCCAGCTGGACCTGGATCAGGTCGACCGCCCCCGCCGCCGTACCACGGAACCTGGCGCTGATCACGATCGGCTGCGTCGCAAGCGAGAGCCGGCGTCGCCCCGTCAGCGGGAACGGCGCGTCCCAGCCCATCGCCGGACCGCGGACCACCGCCGGAGACCGATCCCCCGCCGGCAGCCCAAACATTCCCGCGGCCCGCGCCAGGCGCGAGCCGGCGGAGTCGAGGAACAGCGCTTCATCAGACCCAACCACGTAGAAGCCCGTGACGACGAACGTGCCCACCAGCACGACGATCCCCGCCAGCGCGCCGAGCGCCGGCGCCAGCGGGCTGGCCGGCGGCCGGTAGCCGGGTCGGAACCTCGCCAGCAGTGAGCGCACTTCGCGCTGGACGCGACGCGCCTCACCGCCCGCGCGCCGCTCGGCCAGCACGCCCGCGCCGCCGCGCTCGGCGCGGCTCAAGCGCCGCTCGCTGGCGCCGAAACGCGTGTACAGCGCGTGGTACAGGGCCGCAACGTCGTCCAGGCCGTGGCGCGCCGCCAGCACCGACAGCTGTCGGGCAGCATCCGCCGCCTCACCCGCCCCGTCCGCCCCCCGCTCGCCAATCGACGCCGCGCCCTCGCGCAGACGCGCCCGCAGGGCATCGCCTTCCCGCGCGAACGCCGCGAGGTCAGCGTCGGCCTCCCGCCGCAGCGGCGCTTCTCGCACGCGTCGGCTGGCAGCCGCTCGCGCGAGGCGGCGATCGTGTCGCGCGCGCGCGAAGTCGCCCGCCGCGCGGCTCCATGCCCAGGCCCACGGCGCCAGCGTCACCGCCAGCGCCAGCAACGGGCCGCCGCTCGTCTCCCCCAGCGTCGCCAGCGCGGCGCGCAACGGGGGCAGCCAGAAGAACAGCCGGCTGATCGGCGCGGCCAGGTTCGCCCACGCCAGCGTCAGCGCCGGCCCCACCAGCACCCACCACAGTGCCCAACCGAGCGCACGCCGCGCGCGCCCCACCCACTGGGCCCGCAGCTGGCGCTCCAGCGTCCGAACGTCGGCCTCGGCAGGCGGCGCATCCGCCGCCAGCACCTCGCGCGCTGCCGGCGCGCCCTCAGCCGCGGCGCTCAGCGACGCCTCCAGCGCGTCCGGCAGATACACGTAGAGATCGCCGTTCCCCACCGGGTCCGCCGCCTTGCGGTATCTCACCGCGACACGCCCTCCGCCGCCAGGTTCAGGCGGTGCACGATCGCCGCCTCGGCCACCGCCATCGCGTGACTCGCCCGCTGCCCCGTCGTGCCGCCCGCCATCTGGACCGTGACACCGTGCGCGCCGGTCTCGGCCAGCGCCAGCTCCGCCAGGTTGCCGCCGCCCAGTCGCCGCACCGCGTGCACGGGCGTGAACCTGCCGGGAGCCAGCTCGTGTACCACCGTCGCGGCCCGCTCGCGCTCCGCACCACGCAGCGCCGCGTGGAGCGGCACACCCAGGCGTCGTGAAAGCGACGCCACCCGCGCCCCCCACTGCCAGTCGGGCGAGTCCACCAGGCGCGCGTGCGCTCGCCGCTGCGCGCTCCACCTCCCGCCGTGCCCGTAGGGCGGCAGCGCGGCGTGCACGCTGGGATCGATCCGGAAGCTCTCTACCAGCCTCACGCCAGGCCGCGGCTCCACCGCGCCCGTCCAGTCCTGCGCGTGCACCACGAGCGTGGGCGCGAATGACCGCACCGCGCGCAGCAGGGGTACGTGTGCGCCCATCGTCCCACCGTCCAGGTACGGCATACCGCCGCGCGGCTCCAGCAGCAGCGGCGGTGGGGCCAGCACGACCGCGACGAGCGAGCGTCCCGTCACGGACGCCCGGTGTCGACTCGCCCTATCCGACAGGAGCGACTCCACCATCGCCCAGGCGGCGAGCACGGCTGCCGTGTCGTCGGTCGCTGCATCGATCTGCACCCAGATGCGCTCGCGTGGGGACTCACTCCCGGCGAACGCAATGGTTGCCTCACCGCTGGGCAGCGTCACCACCTGACTCCGCGCGCCGCCCAGCAGCGCGGCGCGGTCCTCCGCACGCGTCCGTGGATCCTGCACCCTCAGGACGCGCTGCGCGTCAAGCGGGCTGTCGAACAGATCCGTCGTCGCCCTCCACAGTCGCCATGCTGCACCACGGGATGTCGGGCGAGGCGCCACGTCCCAGCGCCTCATACAGCTCTGAGAGGCCTCCCAGCCCGAGCGCCCCGCACGCCGCCGATGCGTGCCGGTAACGCTCCGCCGGCGGCCGCGAAGTGTCCTGTGCAATCTCGCGCAGCCGGGTCAGGCCGGCGTGCTCGCGCGCCTCTATCGGCGCTTCGCCGAGCGCATGGGCCAGGCCCGCTGCCGCCCGTCGCACGGCGTCGAGGCGGCGCGCTCGCACGCGGCGGCGCATGAGCGGATACCCCGCCGCCAGCCACAAGCCGCCCACAACCGCCGCCGCGCTCCCGCCACCCCCGAGGATCAGCAGCCAGCCGCACGCCACGAGCGCTGCGTGCCAGCGCCCACTCGGACCGCCTTCTAGCCCGGGTTCCGAGGCGGTCGCGATCACCGCCGCGCGCCGATAGAAGCCGCGCACGTCGCGTTCGTCGCCGCACGTCCAGCCCGCAGGCGCCAGGAGCGAGAGCTGCACGGCCTGCTGGCGCTCCCCGAGGATGCGTCCCGCGCCGGCGATTGCGTCCAGCGCCGGGCGCGGCGCCGCCAGGCCCACGCCGTCCGCCAGCGGCGCCGCGTAGACGATCAGCTCAATCGCCACGCGCGCATCTCGAGCGCCGCGTAGAGACGGCGGCGGGGCGCCCGTCGCCCAAGGTGCGGCCGTGGCTGGACGCGGTCAGCCTCACCACCCGCCGCCGCCCGCCGGTCGGCGTAGACGTCCGCGATGGCCGGCCACATGTTGTCGCGGCAAAAACGCTCCAGCCCCACCAGCTGCTCCTCAAACGTCCCGCGCTGTCCACGCGCGAACTGCCACACCGCCAGCAGCCGCTCGCGAGTGCGCGCGTCGCCGCCTGGGATCGGCGCGACTTCTCCGGCGCGTACCGCGATGCGCCGCGCCGCGCGGGCAAGGCTGTCGGCGCGCAGGGCGCGCAGCCCCATACCCCATGGGAGGGTCACACCGACCGCGAGCAGTGCCAGCCACGCGTAGCCCGGTCCGAGCGTCAGTCCACGCGCTGCGAGCAGCACCGCCGCCAGCGCGGCGACGATCCACCAGATAGCCAGTGTCGCGACTCCCGGCCGCCCGGTCAAGCCCTGACCCAGCGCCTCGCCGACCGACCGCGTGAGCGCCGACGCCACCTCACTCAGCTCGCCCGGTGACAGCTCCCCAGGTGCGTAGACCGCCAGTGAAGAGGCGGTCCCTCTGCGACGCACGCGGTCCCAGATCACGACGCCGAGTGAGCGGTCCGGAAGCGGCAGAACGAACGCCTCCAGCTCCATGCGCGCAGATGGTACGCCCCGCCTTCAGCACCGATAGCGCTGCCAGGCGGCACACGTCTTGCGTCACCGTCACCAAGTGCTTGACACGGCAGAGGATGGCCGACGACCACGCGCTGCGGCGCGCCCTGATCATCGAGAGTGACGACGACTACGCGTCGCTGATGTCGTCGCTCCTCCATCGCGAGGGCTGGGAGTTTCAGCGCGAGCGCGACCCGCTGGCGGGCCTCGAGCGACTGACCGGCGGAACGTCCGACCAGTTCGATGTGATCCTGGTCAATACGCCGGCCGAGCCGGACAACGGCGGCCGGTCGGCCCTGAGCGCCCTTCGCGGCGCGTCCGACGCGCCGCTGATCGCGCTGTGTACCGAAGACGCGAGCGAGGAGCGGCTCGAGCAGGGCATCACCCAGGCCGTTGAGCTCGCCGACTACAACCTGGTCAAGCCCTTTTCGCCGCGGCGCTTCCGCGCCGCCGTGCGCGCCGTGGCGCGGCGCGGGCGCGTCGAGGCCTCGCCCTCACCACCCGCGGAGGTGCGCGTCGGCGGCGTCACCATGAGCTACGGACGACTCGAAGTCGTGGTCGACGGCCGGCGCGTGGAGCTGTCGCCGCGTGAGTTCGCGCTGCTGCACTTACTCCTCGCCAACCCCGGAACCGTCTTCACGCGTGACGAGCTGGCGCGCCTGGCATGGGGCTGGAAGGAGAGCGCTGAGTCGCGCGCCGTGGACAACACCGTGCAGCGCCTGCGCCGGAAGATCGAGGGAAATCCCAAGCGCCCGCGCTACCTCCTTACCGACCGGGGAACCGGGTATAGCTTCGCCGCCCAATCGGCCTCCTAATCAGGCTACGCTTTGCCCCGGTGATCTGGGACGTCCTCGTCATCGGCGGCGGCCACGCCGGCTGCGAAGCCGCGCTCGCCGCTGCCCGCATCGGCAGGCGCACGCTCCTCCTCACCGCGTCGCCCCACTCGCTCGCCGACATGCCCTGCAATCCCTCCATCGGCGGCCCCGCCAAGGGCCACCTGGTCCGCGAGATCGACGCGCTTGGCGGCGAGATGGGCAAGAACACTGACCGGACCCAGCTCCAGATCCGCACGCTCAACACCGGCAAGGGACCGGCCGTCCAGGCGCTCCGCGCCCAGGCCGACAAGCACCGCTATGCCGAAGCGATGCGCCGCGTCGTCGCCGCACAGCCCAACCTGACCCTCCGCGCGTCGATGGTCGAGCGGCTCGTCGTCGATCGAACCCGCCGCTGCATCGCGGGTGTCGTCACCGAGTCCGGCGAGCTCATCGCCTCGCACACCGTGGTCATCACGAGCGGCACGTTCCTGCGCGGCAAGCTGATCTGTGGGGAGCTCGTCACCGAGGGCGGTCGCCACGGCGAGCGGCCCAGCACTGGCCTCTCGCGCGAGCTGGCGGACCTCGGCCTGCGCCTCGGACGCCTCAAGACCGGCACGCCGCCCCGCGTCGACGCGCGGACCGTCGCCTTCTCGCACACCGCGCTTCAGCCCGGCAGCCCCACACCGCTCCGCTTCTCCTTTGACACGCTCCCCGCCGACGAGCGCCTTACCGCCGACCCACTGCCACTCTATCCAGGGGTGGAGCGCCACGCCTGGGCGACGCAGATGGCGTGCTACCTCATGCACACCACACCTGCGGTGCACGACCTCATCCGCGCCAACCTCCACCGGGCGCCGATGTACAACGGCGCGATCACCGCGGCCGGACCGCGCTACTGCCCCTCGATCGAAGCCAAAATCGTCCGCTTTCCGGACAAAGAACGCCACCAGCTGTATCTCGAGCCGGAAGGCTTCGACACCGAGTGGCTCTACGTCCAGGGAATGAATACCAGCCTGCCGGAGGATGTCCAGCGCGCGATGCTGCGCGCGATCCCCGCAACGCGTGATGCCGCCGTGCTGCGCGCCGGCTACGCCGTCGAGTACGACTACGTGCCCGCGTCACAGACGCGCGCGTCGCTCGAGAGCCGCGCGCTGTCCGGACTCTTCCTGGCGGGACAGGTCAACGGAACCAGCGGCTACGAGGAGGCCGCGGCGCAGGGCGTGATGGCGGGCATCAACGCCGCGCTCGCGTCCTCGGCCTACGCTGCGGGGCAGCAGCAGTGGGAGCCGTTCCTCCTGCCTCGCTCACAGGCCTACACCGGCGTCATGCTCGACGACCTGACCACAACCGACCTTGACGAACCCTACCGGCTGCACACGTCGCGCGCGGAGTACCGGTTGCTGCTGCGTCAGGACAACGCCGACCTGCGGCTGACCCCACTCGCGTACCGCCTGGGACTCGCGTCCCGCCAGCGCTTCGACGCCGTTGAAGCGAAGCGCGCGGCCATTGCCGAGACACTGCGTACGCTCGCCGCGCTCCGCCTCGCGCCCGCCGACTCGCTCAACGTCCGCCTCGTCGCACAGGGCCTCCCACCGCTCGATCGTCCCACGACCGGGCTTGAATACCTGCGGCGTCCGGAGGTGGGCGGCGCCTTCTTCGCCGTGCTCGGCGACGATGCGCTGCGCGCCGGGCTGCCCGATGACGTCGTCGAGGCGGTCGAGATCGAGGCCAAGTACCAGGGCTACGTGCAGAAGCAGCTCGCCGAGGTGGCCCGCGCCGAGCGCACCGAGTCGCTGCCCATCCCGGAGCGCGTCGACTACCGTCAAATGCGCGGGTTGCGCGCGGAGGCGCGCGACCAGCTGCTCAAGTTCCGACCGATGACCGTGGGCCAGGCGTCACGCCTGGCCGGTGTCACGCCCGCCGACGTCGCCGTCCTCCTGATCCGCCTCCGCGCCTAGCGCTTCGGTCAGCTCGTCAGGCAATCCATCGGGCGGGGTCTCTACCCCGGTCGCGCCCGCCGCGTCGCCGGCGCCGGGTGCCGGGACGTCCTCACTCAGCGACAGCGGCGTCAGCGCCACCACCGAGTCGCCCGGCTGCACCTTCATCAGTGTGGCGCCCTGCGCCTGGCGGTGGGAGAACTTGATGTCGCGAACCGGCACGCGGATCACCACGCCGTTGGTCGAGATAGCGATGATCTCCTCCACGTCCGCCCCCACGGTCTGCGCCGCGACCAGCGGCCCGGTCTTCTGGTTGACGATCGCCGCGCGCACACCCGAGCCGCCGCGCCCCTGGCGCGGGAACTCGTCGAACCGCGTCTTCTTGCCCAGACCGTTCCCACCCACCATGATCAGCGCCCCCTCTGGCTCGACCACCTGGAGAGAGACCACGTAGTCGTCGGCGCCGAGCTTGATCCCCCGCACGCCGCCGCTCGTCCGTCCCGAGACGCGCACCTCGTCCTCCGCGCACGTGATCGACTGTCCCTTCGCGGTGACGAGCACGATCTCATCGTCGCCCTTGGTGCGCACTGCCCAGCACAGCTCGTCTCCCGGCTCCAGATCCATCGTCTTGATGCCGTTCTGGCGCACCGAGGCGTACTCGCGCAGCGCGGTGCGCTTGATCTCGCCCCGCCGCGTCGCGAGCACGAGGTTCCCACCCGCCTCGAAGTCGTCGATCGAGAGGCAGCTCGTGACGCGCTCGTCGGGCTCCAGCGCGATGAAATTGATCAGCGCCTGCCCGCGCGCCTGGCGTTGCGCGTCCGGCATCTCCCACACGCGCGTGCGCAGCACGCGCCCGCGATTGGTGAAGAACAGCAGGTTGTCGTGCGTGTTGGCGACGAAGAGCTGGCGCACCTCGTCGTCCTCGCGCGTCGCCATGCCGGTGACACCCCGACCGCCGCGATGCTGCGTGCGATACGTGCCCGGCAGCATGCGCTTCACGTACCCGCGCTCGGTGAGCATCACCAGCACGTCCTGCTCGGGAACCAGGTCCTCCTCCGAGAACTCTCCCTCCTCGTCGACCTCGATCACCGAGCGCCGCGCGTCGCCGAAGCGCTTCTTCAGGTCGGCGAGCTCTTCCTTGACCAGGATCAGGACCCGTTCCGGCCGCGCGAGGATGTCCTCCAGATCGGCGATCGTGCGGCGCAGCTCGGCCAGCTCATCCTGGATCCGCTGCCGCTCCAGCGCCACCAGGCGGCGCAGCTGCATGTCCAGGATGGCGTTCGCCTGTACCTCGGACAGCGCGAAGCGCGCCACGAGCGTCGTGCGTGCATCGTCCGTGCTGTCCGCCGCACGGATCGTCGCGATCACCTCGTCCAGGTGGTCGAGCGCGATCGCCAGCCCCTCCAGGATGTGCGCGCGCTCGCGCGCCCGGCGCAGGTCGTACGTCGTCCGGCGGCTGATGACCTCCCGCCGGTAGTCCACGTAATGCTGCAGCGCCGACTTCAACGTCAGCACCTGCGGCTGCTGGCCGACGACGGCGACCATGTTGACGTTGAAAGCCGTCTGTAGCGCGGTGTGCTTGAAGAGTTGATTGAGCACCGCCTGCGGGCGCGCGTCTCGCTTCAGCTCGATCACCAGCCGCATCCCTTGGCGGTCCGACTCGTCCCGCATGTTGGAGATGCCTTCTAGCTTCTTCTCGCCCACCAGCTCGGCGATCTTCTCCTGCAGCGTCGCCTTGTTGACCTGGTACGGCAGCTCGGTGACCACGATCCGCAGCCGGTCGTTGTCCCCCTCTTCGATCTCCGTGCGCGCGCGCATCACAACGCGCCCCTTGCCCGTGGCGTACGCGCTGCGGATCCCCTCACGCCCGATGATCAGCCCCGCCGTCGGGAAGTCCGGTCCGGGCACGCGCTGCATCAGGTCCTCGACCCCGGCGTCCGGGTTGTCGATCAGATGCGTAATGCCGTCGACCAGCTCGGAGAGGTTGTGGGGCGGGATCTTGGTCGCCATGCCGACCGCGATGCCCTCGGCACCATTCAGCAGCAGATTGGGCAGCTTCGCCGGCAGGACCACCGGCTCCTGCTCTGTCGCGTCGAAGTTGTCCTGGAAGTCGACCGTCTCCTTGTCGATGTCGGTCAGGAGCTCTTCCGCGATCGCGGTCAGGCGCGCTTCCGTATAGCGCATGGCCGCCGGCGGATCGTTGTCCACCGAGCCGAAGTTGCCCTGACCGTCGACCAGTGGGTAGCGCAGCGAGAAGGGCTGCGCCATGCGCACCAGCGCGTCGTACACCGCGAGCTCGCCGTGCGGGTGGTACTTGGCCAGCACGTTGCCCACCGAGCGCGCGCTCTTCTTGTACTGCGAGGCGGCGCGGATCCCCTCCTCGTACATCGTGTACAGGATCCGGCGCTGCACCGGCTTGAGCCCATCCCGCGCGTCCGGAAACGCCCGCCCGACGATCACGCTCATTGCGTAATCCAAGTACGCGGTCCGCATTTGGTCCTCGATCCGGACCTGCTCTACCGCGCCAATTCCAGCGTTCGGGCGTTCTTCGGCCATTCTGCTTCAATTTTGCCAGAACGGACCCGAATCTGGAAGTCCCGCCCCGGTGCTCGGGCTCTTCGTCCACATCAGGCCAGCGAAGCCGGCAGATCCAGCTCGGGGACCCGGAGAGCGCGGCGTCCCGGGTGGCCATCACGCAGACGGGTCACACCATCACGTCCGTTAACGAAGGAACGTTTTCGTTCGCGTGACCCCCTGGGAGACCTGCGCGGAGCGCGCCGAGCGCGGCGCCATCGCCCCCTTGGTGGCGCTCCTCCTGATCCCCCTGCTTGGCATGCTCGCGCTCACCGTCGACGTCGGCTTCGCCTACGGCCAGCGGCGCCTCTCCCAGAACGTGGCCGACAACGCCGCCCTTAACGGCGCCGTCGTCGTCGGCAAGCGGCTCCAAGCGCCGAGCGAGACCTGGGTCAAGGACGGCGACGTGATCGCAGCAATCACCGCCGTCACGTCGCGCTCGAGCGGCGGCTACGTCTTCGGCGCCGGCCTGACCGCCGAGTACGTCAGGTACGAGACCAACGGCAGCCTCACCAAGGTCGGCGACGTCGGTATTGGATCGCTGTGCCAGTCCGACGGCACGAGCGGCTGCATTCCCTCCACCGCCACCGGCGTGCGCGTCCTGACGCGGATCACGTTCGACACGTTCTTCGCCCCCGTCCTCAGCCGCACCTCGCTGAGCACCGGAGCGCGCGCCACCGCGCTCAACGCGACCGTCACCTCGATCCGGGTCGCCCCCTACGCGCTCTGGACCGGCGAGCGCGGCGTCGGACAGTTGCAGGGCGGCGGCGCCGCCCCCAACTACCTGTGCGTCGACGGGAGTGGGCAGCCGCAGCTGCTGACCATCGGGGGTTCCACCGTCGACGCGCCCGCTGGGAGCTACCGCTCGCCCAGCGGAAAGGCGTACGACTACTCGTGTACCGGCGGCACGTCCAACCCCATCACGCCCGGGACCGTATTCACCATCCGCAGCGCGCCGAATTTCGAGACGCCAAACGTCTCGGTCGGCAACACCAACTGGCAGGTTGGCGCGAGCAACTTCAAGGGCTTTCTCCGGATCGACGACCCCAACGGTCTGGTCGGCGCGGGTGACTACCTGTCGGACGGCGGTATCGCGGGCGGAGCTGAAGACGCCGCCATGAACATCATCTCGGAGTGCTATCGACTCAACTGCACCCTGGTGATGCCCGTCGTGTCGTACGGCGTGGCCGACCAGGCCAATGGCCAGCCCGCGCTGCTGGTGACAGGGTTCGCGTCGGTCACCGTTCGATCGGTCAACACCCAGGATCCGACCACGGCGCAAAGCAGCTATGAATGGAGAGCGCGGGTGGAGAACTCGCCCATCGTCTGCTGCCCGGTCGACTACACGTACCAGGTCACGCCCGGCTCGAGCCAGCTGCTCTACACGAGGCTCTACGAGTGACCCGACGCGACGCGCCGAAGATCGAGCGCGCCAACGCGGCGGTCGAGCTGGCCCTCCTCCTTCCCGTCCTGGTTGTGATCGTGTGCGGCGCGCTGGACTTCAGCCGCGCCTTCTATGCGTATGTAACCGTCGCCAGCACGGCCCACGAAGCAGCGCGCTACGCCGCGCGTTCCCCGGGCGGTCTGGTGACACCGTCTGCCCTGCAGACCCGCGTCGCGGCCGAGTCGCAGGGCTTCGTCCGGCTCGGCGTCGCCAGCGGCGGCAACGCCTCTCTCGTCGGACCGTCCCTCGAGGGCATCGACGAGCAGGTCGTGAAGGTCACGCTCACCTACCAGTTCTCGCCGATCGTTCCGGTCCCCGTGCCAGGACCCATCAACATTCGTGCAAGCGCCTCCGCTCCCACTGGTGGCGCCGGCGGCGTCGCCACCTCGACGCCGGTCGCTACGCCGACCATCACGCCTTCGCCCACGGTCACACGGACGCCGACCATCACCCCCTCTCCGACCATTACCCGTACGCCAACCACCGTCCCGTCGGCAACGGCCTCCGCGACACCGTGCGCTGTCCCCAGCTTCATGGGGGACTCCCTCAACGGCAGCACTGCGCTGAACAAGTGGACCGCGGCCGGGTTCTCCGCCGGCAACTTCACCAAGCACGAGAACAACGGCACGGTCCAGCGCCAGGACGTCGTCGCCGGCACGTGCGCCACCGCCGCCATCACCCTGCACAACCACCCATGATCGTTCGTCGCTTCATCCGAGTCGCCGAGCGCGGCACCAGCACGCTCGAGCTCGCCCTCATCGTTCCGGTGCTGCTCACGCTCGTCATCGGGGCGTTTGACCTCAGCTGGTCGGTGATCCTGTCGAACATGACCAGCCAGGCCGCGCGCGAAGGCGCGCGAGCCGCCATCGTCCGTCTCAACCCGACCGACGCCGGCTGCCCTACGTCGGTGCCGGCCGCCGTCGCGACTCCTATCGCCGCCGCCGCGCGCAACCAGGTCGCCGCGCCCGGTGGAGGAACGTTCGCCGTCTCCACGTCTGCTGGCGGGACGATCGCCGACGCCTGCTACGTGCAGGTCTCCGTTTCGACGACGTACCAACCGGTGGCGGGAGCATTCCTGAACCAGGGCTCACGTCAGGTCGGCGCGACCAGTCGACAGGCGCTCTCCTAGAGGCTCCCGCTGCGCAGCAGCCGCAGATGACAGGGCGGTGACATTCACAGCGCCGCGGGAATAACTGACATGTCAGTCGCCCCCTAAATCGCTACGCTGCCCGGCGGAATGGAGGACGCCTCCGATCAGTCGCCGATTCCTGCGGTCGTCGGCGCCGAGCCTCGAATCATGCTCGTCGAGGATGATCGCGGCTTACGCCAGGCCGTGCGGCACGCGCTGGAAGGTGAGGGCTACGCCGTCGGCGTCGTCGGGGACGCCTTCGCCGCGCTCGAGCGGCTGAGCAGCTTCCGCCCCCACGTCTTGATCGTCGACCTCATGCTGCCCAGAGGCGACGGACTGGAGTTCGTGCGCCGCGTGCGCCGACGGCCCGGCGGAGGAGACGTCGCGGTCATCATCATGACTGCCCGCGACTCGGTCGACGACCGGCTGGAGGGTTTCAACGCCGGCGCCGACGACTATGTCGTCAAGCCCGTGGCCATCGCGGAGCTGCTGGCGCGCGTCAAGGCGCGTCTCCGCCACGTGTGGTCCCCCTCCCCCGAAGTGCTCGAGTACGCCGACGTGCGGCTCGACACCGGCCGGCGCGTCGTCGTCCGCGGCGCCGGGACTCCGGTCGAGCGGCGCGCCGAGCTGACCACCACCGAGTACCACCTGCTCGAGCTGTTCATGCGCAACCCGGAGCAGGTCCTCTCTCGCCGTGCCATTGGCGAGCGCCTGTGGGGCGTCGATTTCGAAGCCGAGAGCATCGTGATCGACGTCTATGTGCGCCGGCTCCGGCGCAAGCTGGAGGCACGCGACGAGCCGCCCCTGATCCACACCGTGCGCGGATCGGGCTACACGCTGCGCCGGCGCGTCCCCGACGTCGCATAATCGCGCCCAACCGGATGAATCGCCCCTGGACCACCCGCGCGCGGCGCCGCGCGACCGAACTGCGGCTCGTGCTGCTCGCCGGCGTTGTCGGTGTGCTCCTCTGCGCCACCACCGTGGCGGCGGAGAGCACCTGGACTGACGGGAGTCCGCCTCCCGAAGACTTTGGCTTTCAAGACACCGCCACGCAGAGCAGTGTCTCGGCGTACAACTGGCTCTATTCCACTGACAGCGGCGCCACCGTCTACAGCAGCTGGACGACGTCCGGAGTCGTGCGCACCGACCTCCAGGCGCTGAGCGGGGGCGTGGCGACAGGCATGAACACCGCCGACGCGTCGGCGCCGCGCTAGCGCTCCCCCGGGCGCCCGCAGTCGATCACCCTTTTCCCTATGAGCGGCTGGTCGGCACGCGCCCGTCTGACCTGGTGGCTTGTCGTCACGTTCGGCGCCGTCTGCGTTGCCGCACTCGCCGTCACTGACCTCCGCCGCGCCTCGCGGGAGCTCGATTCGGTCGACTGGGCGATCCTGGCCGGGCTCGTCGCGGCGATCGTCCTGTTCGCGCTCCGACCGCTGCGCATGGCGCCGGACCGGTACTACAGCGCCGCCGCCGCCCCGCTGATCGCGCTTGCGCTGCTCTTTGATCCGGTCGTCGCGGTGCTCGCGGCGGGCACCGCCGCGATTGTGACCCAGCTGGCGTCTCGCGTCCCGTGGTACGTTGCCACGTTCAACGTCTCTCAGCGCGTCGCCGCCGTCGCCGCCAGTGGCATGACCTGCATCGCCGTCGGCCGCGGTCTCGACCTTCCCGCCTACGCCGGCTGCGCCGCGGCCGGCGCCGTGTACTTCGCCGTGAACAGCGGCGCCGTCGCCGCCATCTCCGCCGCCCGCAAGGGACGCTCGCTCGCGCTGTCCTGGCGGGACATGGTGCGTGAGCAGTGGGTGGGCGACAGCACGCTGATCGCCGGGGGCATCCTCGTCGCCATCCACATCCGCTCGGTGCCGGTGGCCGTCCCGTTCATTGCGGTGCCGCTCTGGCTAGCCTGGCGCGTGCTCCGCGACACGGCCGAAATCCGCCGCCTCAACGAGACGCTCAAGGAAGCGCTCGATTCCCAGCGCCGCTTCGTCGCCAACGCCTCGCACGAACTGCGCACCCCTGTCGCCTCGCTACGTGCCCAGCTCGACGTGCTCCGCGGCCGGCCTGCGAGCGGACCCGCCGAGTGGAGCGTCGAGCTGGACCACATGGCGCACGAGGCGGCGCGCATGAGCGCGCTCCTGGCCGACCTGCTGGCGCTGGCCCACGCCGACGGCGGCGCGCCGCTCGTCGCCGAGCCCGTCGGCGTCGAGGACCTGCTGCTTGACGTCTACCGCGAGGCGCGACCGCTTGCCGGCGGCGTCGACTTCCGCGTGACGCTCGACGACGAGGCGGCGCATGCGCCGGTCGTCTTCGGTGACCGCGAGCGGCTCCGCCAGCTCTTTCTGAACCTGGTGACAAACGCCCTGCGCTTCACACCAGAAGGCGGGACGGTGGAGGTGCGCTGCCACATCTCGTCGCACGACGTCGACGTGGCCGTGGCGGACACCGGCAGCGGGATCCCGCCCGAGGCCCTGCCGCGCATCTTCGAGCGCTTCTACCGCGTCGATCGAGGTCGTGCCCGCGAGGCCGCGACTCTGGGCGGCTCCGGCTTGGGTCTCTCGATCGCCAAGTGGATCGCAGAGGCGCACGGCGGGTCGATCCGCGTCGCCAGCCAGGTTGACGTGGGCAGTACCTTCACCGTCCGCCTGCCGCTCGCCGAGCCGGCCGCAGAGGCGACTAGAACCGCGGTGCGAGCAGTGCCAGCTGCAGCCAGGTAAGCGCCGTCCCCAGCAGCGCCCCCGCACTCACCTGAGCGACGGTGTGCATCTTCACCCGCACCCGCGCCCAGCACACCATCGGCACCACCACGGCGAACGCCAGCGCCGCCGTGCCGAAGAATGCATACAGCGCCGTCGCCGGCAGCGCCGCGCCGGCAGCGTGCGCCGAGATCTTCCAGCGTTGGGTGATCACCGCCATGACCGTCGTGTTGATCGCGTAGCACAGCGTCAGCACCAGGATCGAGGCGGGCGCCTGCAGTCGCAGCAGCACCAGAAAGCCGACGACGCAGCTCCCGATGCCGACCAGGTACGGCCGCCAGCGCTCCTCACGGTGTTGCAGATCGGCGCCGCCCTCGATCTTGTTGTGCTTGATCAGATAGACGATGTACAGGACCGGCGCGACCGCGATGAAGAACGAGCTGATCAGCGCCACCCGTACCGCCTCTGCCGGGTCGGCGATCGCGCTCGTGCTAAGCGCGACGATCGTGGCGATTGCCAGAAGGGGCGGCAGGCCCACGATCGAGATCAGCTGCGCGGCGCGGTAGCTCCGCGCCATCATCTCCTCTTCCGTGAAGGAGCCGTACGTCGCCACGGCGGCCCCCGCCGCTCTAGTCAGCCTCATACGTACCGCTCTTCCCACCAGTTTTACGGACCAGCCGCACGTTCTCGATGCGCATCCCCCGATCGACCGCCTTGCACATGTCATAGACGGTCAGCGCGGCGATGCTGACCGCAGTCAACGCTTCCATCTCTACCCCCGTCTTACCCACGGTCCGTGCCACGGCTTCGATTTCCAGCCGGTTCCGGGTGTCATCCCACCGAAACGTCAGCTCACTACCCGTTAACGGAACAGGGTGACACAGCGGGATCAAGTCGGATGTCCGCTTCGCGCCCATCAGGCCGGCCACTCTCGCAACCGCCAGCACGTCCCCCTTCGCCGCCGCCCCCGACCGAATCAGCTCCGCCGTTTCCGCTCGCATGTGCACCTCACCACGCGCCACCGCCTCACGCTCCGTCTCCGCCTTCCCCCCCACATCCACCATCCGCGCCTGTCCCTGCTCATCCAGGTGAGTCAGCGCTGGGGAGGGCGCGGCCATGGCGCTACATCTTAGCCGCGTGCCGCCGCGACGGGGCGCTGCAGCTCCACCGAATCATTCCCCGACAGGCTCGTCACCCTCGCCAGCGCCGACTCGGTGTCCACCTGCGGCGGGTGCGGCACTACCGCCCAGAACCGCGGCGCGACTTCGCTCCACCGCTCCAGGATCTCGCGCCCCCGCGCGCTCCCCGTCAGCGCCACGTGGCGCTCGACCAGCCCGCGCAGCTCGTCCGACCACTCCGTGTCATCTAGCCGCTCAAGCGACACCAGCTCGCGGTTAACCCGCGACGGGAAGGCGCCGCTCTCATCCAGGACGAACGCTCGTCCGTGCGACATCCCCGCCGCGAAGTTCCTGCCCGTCTCACCAAGCACGACGATCGTGCCCCCGGTCATGTATTCGCAGCAGTGGTCGCCCGTCCCCTCGACAACCGCCGTCGCGCCGCTGTTCCGCACGCCAAACCGCTCCCCCGCGCGCCCGCACACGAACAGGCTGCCGCCCGTCGCGCCGTACAGGACGGTGTTACCCATGATCGTGTTGCGGTGCGGCTCGTACGTCGCGCCGGCCGGCGGTGCGACCACGATCTCGCCGCCGTGCATCCCCTTGCCGACGTAGTCGTTGGCCTGGCCTCGCAAGTGGATCCGTACCCCCGGCGCCAGGAACGCGCCCAGGCTCTGCCCCGCGCTCCCTTCCAGCTCCAGCGTGAGCGAGCCATCCGGCAGCCCCGGGTTGCCCCACCGCCGCGCGATCTCGCCGGAGACCCGTGCGCCGATCGTGCGCTGGCTGTTGCGGATCGGGTAGCGCAGCGTCACCCGCTCCCCACGCTCCAGCGCCGGCAACGCCGCCGGGACGATCTCGTCGTCGAGCGGCGTGTCGCCGTGGCGGTCGTTACGCGGCTGCACGTTCCGCCGCTCGCGTCTTCCGCTTGGGTCGACCTGCGCCAGGATGGCGGAGAGATTGAGGGTTGAGACGTTTGCCGGATTGTCCTTGCGGCTGTGGCGCAGCAGGTCGCTGCGCCCCGTCAGCTCGCCCAGCGAGCGCAGCCCCATGCTCGCCAGGACCCCGCGCACCTCCTGCGCCAGGTGCATGAAGTAGTGCACCACCATCTCTGGTGTGCCGGTGAATTTCGCGCGCAGCTCGGGGCGCTGCGTCGCGATGCCCGTGGGGCACGTGTTCAGGTGGCACTGGCGCGCCATGTCGCACCCGATCGCGATCACCGCCATCGTGCCGAAGCCGAACTCGTCCGCGCCGAGCATCGACGCGATCACCACGTCCCGCGCCGTCTTCAACCCGCCGTCCGTCCGCACGCGTACGCGCCCGCGCAGGTCGTTCAGAAGGAGCACCTGCTGCGTCTCGGCCAGCCCGATCTCCCACGGCACGCCCGCGTTCTTGATGCTGCTCATCGGGCTCGCGCCCGTCCCGCCGTCGTGCCCCGCGATCAAGATGTAGTCCGCGTAGGCCTTCGCCACCCCCGCCGCGATCGTGCCCACGCCGCTCTCCGCCACCAGCTTCACGCCCACTCGCGCGCGCGGGTTGGCGATCTTCAGGTCGTAGATCAGCTGCGCCAGGTCCTCGATCGAATAGATGTCGTGGTGGGGTGGCGGCGAGATGAGCGTGATCCCTGGGATGGCGTGACGCAGCTTGGCGATGAACGCCGTCACTTTCTGCGCCGGAAGCTGCCCACCCTCGCCCGGCTTCGCCCCCTGGACTATCTTGATCTCGATCTCTTCCGCGTGCTGGAGGTACTCCGGCGTCACGCCGAAGCGCGCCGACGCCACCTGCTTGATCTTGCTGTTCGCCCACTCGCCCGCGAGCGGCCCGTCGCTGAACGGTTTCCACCAGTCGGGGTCTTCGCCCCCCTCGCCCGTGTTGCTGCGCGTTCCCAGCCGGTTCATCGCGATCGCCAGCGTCCGATGCGCCTCGGGCGAAAGCGCCCCGAGCGACATGGCGGACGTGTTGAAGCGCTTGACGATGCTCTCCGCCGGCTCGACCTCGTCCAGCGGCACCGCCGGCCCGGCCGGGACCCACTCGAGCACGTCGCGGATCGCCCGCGGCGGCGCGGCGTAGACCAGGTCGGCGTAGGCCTTGTAGTCCGCCGCGTCGCCCGTCTGCGCCGCCTTCTGCGCGGCGATGACCATGAGGCGGTTGTAGCCGTGGTGCTCTCCGTCCTTGCGGTACGAAAGGAGACCTGCGTTGGGCAGGCGCGGCGTCAGCGGCGCCGCCGGGCGGTACGCCTCGCCATGGCGCCGGCGCACCTCCGCCTCGATCTCGCCCAGACCGATCCCCCCGATCTTGGTCGGCGTACCCGTGAAGCAGCGATCGACCAGCCGCTCGGTGATGCCGACCGTCTCGAAGATCTGAGCGCCGCGGTAGCTCGCCACGGTCGAGATGCCCATCTTGGACATGATCTTCAGCAAGCCGTTGTCGACTGCTTTCTTGAGGTGGGCCTCCAGCTCCGCCGTCGTCGTCTGCTCGTAGCCCCGCTGCCCCACCAGCGCGCGGACCGACGCGAGCGCCAGGTACGGGTGAATCGCTCCCGCGCCGTAGCCCAACAGGCACGCGAAGTGGTGGATGTCCCACGCCTCGCCCGTCTGCACGATCAGGTCGGCGCGCATCCGCTTGCCTTCCCTGATCAGGTGGTGATGCACCGCACCGGTCGCCAGCAGCGCCGGGATCGGCGCCCGCCCGGGGGATGTCCCGACGTCGGTCACGACCAGCAGCGCATGCCCCTTGTCCACCGCCTGGACCGCCCCATCGCACAGCCGCTTCAGGCCCGCGTCCAACCCTTCTTCCAGCGACCACGTCGCATCCAGCGTCGCCGCGTTGAGCTCCCGGTGCTGGAGCGCGGCCATCTCGTCGTCCAGCAGAAAGGGGCTCGGGACGTGCACCAGCGCGGCGTGCTCCGCCGTCTCTTCGAAGAGATTCCGCCGCCGCCCAAGGTACGTGTCGAGCGACATGACCACGCCCTCGCGCAGCGAGTCGATCGGGGGGTTGGTGACCTGCGCAAAGCGCTGGCGGAAGTAGTTGTACAGCGGTCGCGGCTTCGACGACAGCACCGCCAGCGGCGTGTCGTCCCCCATCGACCACACCGCATCCTTGCCGTCGGCCCCCATCGGCTCCAGGACTTTGGCCAGGTCCTCGAACGTGTACCCGAATGCCCGCCACAGCGCCGGCAGATCATCGGCCGTCGCCAGCGGCGTGTGCCCGTTCGCGCTGCCGTTCCTGGCAAGACCACCACTTAGCCGCGTCTCGAGGCGGGTCAGCCTGCGCTCGATCCACTCGCCGTACGGCCGGCGCGCCGCGATGCTGTCCTTGATCTCGGCGTTGCGTAGGAGCTTCTTCGTGCCCGTGTCCACGGCGATCATCTCGCCCGGACCGAGTCGCCCCTTCTCGACGATCTCCGCCTCGTCCAGCTCAACGATCCCCACCTCCGAGCCCATCACCACCAGTCCGTCCCTGGTAATGACGTACCGCGCCGGGCGCAGCCCGTTCCGGTCCAGCGTCGCGCCCACGATCCGACCGTCTGTGAAGGCCAGCGCCGCCGGGCCGTCCCACGGCTCGATCAGGCAGGCGTGATACTCGTAGAACGCCCGCCGCACCGCGTCCATGTCCGGCATGTGCTCCCACGCCTCCGGCGTGAGCATCATCAGGCTGTGCAGCACGTCGCGGCCGGACCGTTCCAGCGTCTCCAGCGCGTTGTCCAAACTCGCCGAGTCTGACCCGTGCCTCCACACCACCGGCTGCAGCCAGTGCACCTCGTCCCGCCAGGTCGGCGACGCTAGTTCGGGCTCCCGCGCCTCCATCCAGTTGCGGTTGCCCTGGACGGTGTTGATCTCGCCGTTGTGCGCCAGCATGCGGAACGGCTGCGCCAGGAACCAGTCCGGCAGCGTGTTGGTGCTGTAGCGCTGGTGAAAGACACACAGCGCCGTCGTGTAGTCCGGGTCCGCGAAGTCCTTGTAGAAGGCGCGCAGCTGCGGCGCGACGAACAGCCCCTTGTAAACGATCGTGCTGTACGACATCGAGGGCACGTAGAAGTTGCCCATCGCCTCGTTCGAGATCCGGCGCTCGATCTCCTTGCGCGCCAGGAACAGCACCCGCTCGTAGTCCTCGTCGTCCAGTCCCAGCGCGCGGCCGATGATCAGCTGGCGGATGTCTGGCTGCGTGTTCAGCGCCTTGCCGCCGAGCACCGACGAGTCGACCGGTACCTGACGCCATGCCAGGCGCCGCAGACCGTGCCGGTCGCACGTGCGCTCGACTATCTCGAGGCAGCGCTGCGTCGTCTCCGCCTCGCGCGGGAAGAAGAACACCCCCACCGCGATGTCGTTGGGGTCGACGCCCGTGACACCCGCCGCGACCAGCTCCTTGGCGAACAGCGCGCGCGGCAGCTGCGTCAGCACGCCCGCACCGTCACCCGTCATCGCGTCGGCGTCGATCGCCCCGCGGTGCGTCACGTTGACCACGGACTCGAGCGCCAGCTCCAGCACCCCGTGCGTCGCCTGGCCGTCGATCCGCGCGACGAAGCCGACGCCGCACGCGTCGTGCTCGAACGCCGGGTCGTAGAGTCCGATCTTCTCTCGCTTCAACTGGGTGGCCCGCCTTGGGTCGTGTCGAAAAGAAAGCAGAAAGGAGCCCACGCGCCTCCGCACCATGCGGAGGTGGTGGACTCCTTTGCCCGCCGGAAGTATAGCGTGGAACTTACGGCAGCGGCGAGGCCGTGAGCCTACGCCTCCTGCGACTCGTACTGCCCCTTGATCTGGTTGATCACGTTCGAATCCAGCAAGGTCGTCGTGTCCCCCAGCACGCGGCCCTCCGCGATGTCCCGCAGCAGGCGGCGCATGATCTTCCCGGAGCGCGTCTTCGGTAGCTCCCCCGTGAAGTGCAGCACCTTCGGCCGCGCGATCGGCCCGATCTTCTCGCCGACGTGCCGGCGCAGCGTGTTCTTCAGCTCCTCGTTCGCATCCACCCCCATCTTGGGCGTCACGAACGCCGCGATCGCCTGCCCCGTGATCTCATCCGGGATCCCGATCACCGCCGCCTCCGCCACCGACGGGTGCGACACCAGCGCGCTCTCCAGCTCCATCGTGCCGATGCGGTGCGCCGAGACATTCAGCACGTCGTCCACCCGCCCCAGCAGCCAGTAGTAGCCCTCTTCGTCCCGCTTGCAGCCGTCCCCGGCGAAGTACATCCCCGGGAACTTGCTCCAGTACACCTGCTTGTAGCGCTCCTCATCCCCCCACAAGCCTCGCAGCATTGACGGCCACGGCTGCTTGATCACCAGGTACCCG
>DASTZM010000159.1:0-10832 GCA_035764305.1 Chloroflexota bacterium
ATCGGCGATGGCGCCACCTGGTACGAAACGCAGGGCGGCGTCCAGTGGAAGACGGCCGGCGTCGACTACACCGGCACGGCCGCGGCATCGCTGGCCGTCGTCTCGGGCGAGACCGAGAAGTGGCACGCCTTCACCGTCACCTCGCTGGTGCAGGACTGGGTCACGGCCAAGGCGCCCAACCACGGCGTGCTCGTCAAGCTGGACGACGCGACCCTCACCGCGAACCGCGCCTTCGCCTACCTCTCGGACGACTACACCGTCGCCCCCACACTGCGTCCCAAGCTCGCGGTGACCTACGTCGACAACAGCACGCCGCAGGGTCCGTCGGTGTCGGTCGCCGCGCCCGGCGCCGGCTCCAAGATCAGCGGGTCGGCCGTCAAGATCACGGCGCTCGCGTCCGACGACCGGCGCGTCGAGACCGTCGAGTTCTACCGCAACAACGTGCTCGCAGGCACCGACACGAGCAAGCCCTACGAGCTGACGTGGGACACCACCGGCGTCGCCAACGGCACCTACACGCTGCACACCAAGGCGTTCGACGACGCCGGCAACGCGACCACCTCCGCCAGCGTCAGCGTCACCGTGGCCAACAGCGCCCCGCCGGCGGCGGCCGTGACCGGCCTGGGCGCGGTGCCGACCGACACGTGGCGCGGGGCGTACTTCCCGAACAAGTCACTCTCGGGTGACCCCGTGGCGCTGCGCGACGACACGTACCTCGACTTCTGGTGGGGCTGGGGCAGCCCCATCACCGGTGTCGACGCCGACAACTTCTCGGTGCGCTGGGTGCGCGCCTTCGAGTTCGACGGCGGCTGCTACGCCCTCGACACTGCGAGCGACGACGGCATGCGCATTTCGCTCGACGGCGTGCAGGTGGGCTCCTACTGGTTCGACCAGGCGGCGGCCAAGCGCTTCGACGAGGTCTGCCCCTCCGCCGGCTATCACACCGTGCAGGTCGAGTACTACGAGGGGACCGGCGAGGCGCGCGCGTACGTCGACGTGATCAAGGCGGCGCAGCCCGCCGGCACCGGCGGCGCCTGGCAGGGGCAGTACTACGCCAACACCACTTTCTCCGGAACCCCGGCGCTGGTGCGCAGCGATGCCGCCATCCGCTTCGACTGGGGCGACGGCGCCCCCGACGCGGCGCTTCCGATCGACGGCTACTCGGTCCGCTGGACCAAGAGCGCCTATTTCGACGGCACCTGCCACACGCTGCGCACCAAGAGCGACGACGGCATCCGTGCCTTCGTGGACGGCGTGCAGGTGCTCTCCTACTGGTTCGACCAGGCGGGCACCGAGCGCACCGACAGCGTCTGCCCAAGCGCGGGCGCGCACACAGTCGTGGTGGAGTACTACGAGGGCGGGGGCGGCGCGAACGTGTACTTCTCGATGGAGTCGGCGGCGGTCCGCCCGGGCACGTCGCACGGCGCCTGGTACGCCACCTACTTCGCCGACCAGTACCTGACCCCGCCCGCGGCGATCACGCGCGACGAGCCGGCCATCCATTTCGACTGGGCGCTCGGCTCGCCCGGCGCGGGTGTTCCGACGGACAACTTCTCCGCGCGCTGGGAGCGCTCGGTCGTCTTCGATGGCACGTGCCAGACCTTCCACACGCGCACCGACGACGGCATCCGCGTCTGGCTCGACCTCACGCTCGCGGTCGACCACTGGCTGGAGGCGACCAACGTCGACCGCTTCGACACCGTCTGCCCGAGCGCAGGCATGCACCGCCTCACGGTGGAGATGTATGAGGGCGCCGGCGACGCCGGCGCGCACTTCGACATCCTGCCGGCGGAGGCAGTGCCCTCCACCGCGTGGCGCGCCGCCTACTACCCCAACACCACCCTCTCGGGCAGCCCCACGCTCGTGCGCAATGACGCCGCGATCGCGTTCAACTGGGTGTCAGGCTCTCCCGACGCGTCGCTGCCGGCCGACTCGTTCTCCGCGCGCTGGATGCGCGCCATCGACTTCGACGGCACGTGCAAGGCGTTCACCACCTCCACCGACGACGGCGTGCGAGTCTTCCTCGACGGCGCGATCGCGCTGGATTACTGGAACAACGGGGGACCAGATCGCAGCGACACCATCTGCCCCGCCGCCGGGCGCCACACCGTCACGGTGGAGTACTTCGAGGGCGGCGGCGACGCCAAGGCCTACGTCGACGTGCTGCCGGCGAGCAACCCCACGCCGGCCACCGCCGCGCTGGCCTACCACGAGAAGATCACGTCCGACAGCCCGGTGGGCTACTGGCGCCTGGGCGAGTCGGGGGGCGGGCTGGCGTTCGACCGCACGGCCCGCTTCACGGGTACGCACAACGGAGGCGTCACGCTCGGTCAGGCCGGCGCCTTCGCGACCGATTTCGACAGGGCGGCGCGCTTCAACGGCAGCACCGGCTACGTCAGCGTGCCCGACGCCGCCGCGCTGAATCCGGGCGCAATCACGCTCGAGTCGTGGGTCTATCTGACCGCGTACCCCGCCACCTCGGGCAACATGCTCAGCAAGGGCGACAACACCGGCTATCGCTACCGCGTCAGCAGCGACGGCAGCGTCTCCTTCCTCGACCGCGGCGCGACCAACGGCATCACCTCCGCCGCCGGCGTGGTGCCGCTCAACCAGTGGGCGCACGTCGTGGCCACCGGCGACGCCAGCGGCCTCAAGCTCTACGTCAACGGCGTGCTCAAGGCGAGCAACTCCACGCCGTACGGCTCCGCGCCGGGTGGCGTGCCGCTCTACATCGGCGCGACGCCCGCGTTCGGCGAGTACTTCAGTGGCGTCCTGGACGAGGTCGCGATCTATAGCGGCGCGCTCAGCGGCGGCCAGGTTCAGGCCCACTTCGACACGGGGAGCGCCGTCCGCGGCGCCGTCATGGTCTCCGCGACGGCGTCCGATGACGTCGGCGTCACGCGGGTCGAGTTCCTGGCGGACGACATCCGCTTCGCCGAGGACACGACCGCGCCGTACGTCGCGCTGTGGGACACACTTGGCGCCAGCCTTCCTTCGTATGACGGGACGCGCCTCCTGACCGCCAAGGCGTACGACACGCACGGCCAGGTCACCACCTCCGCCGCCCTGAACGTCAGCGTCGGCAACCGCCCGGCCACCAAGTACCAGGCCACCTTCACGTCCACCGACGTGCCACAGGTGGTGACGTACGATCCCGACGCCCAGACACAGGAGGAGCACGGCGTCGACGTCACCGTGACCAACACGAGTGGGGTGACGTGGAGAGCGGGCGTGGTCTCACTGCGCTACCGCTGGATCAGCAGCGACGAGAACCCCACGGTCACCGAGGGGCCGCTCGTCTCGCTCGGCACCGACCTGCCTGCGGGCCAGTCGCGCACGCTGCGCGTCATGGTCCAGCCGCCGGTCCTGCCGCTCGGCGCGGACAAGCAGCAGCACCAGCTGCACTTCGATCTCTGGGACGACGACGGCGACGCCTGGTTCGGCAACAAGGGCAACCCGCCGCTTGAGCACCCCGTCCAGGTCAACAAGAAGCTCAAGACCAAGCTTGGCCTCGAGCCGTATTACCGCTACGCCACCGAGTCGCTCGGCGCCGGGATGACCCACCTGGTCAACGTCGCCAACGGCAATTCGCTGCTCACGTGGACGCCCTTCTCTGCGCCCAGCCGCGGGCTGGGCACGGCGGTCAACCTGACCTACAACTCGCTCGAGAAGAAGAGCGAGTCGCCGGTCGGCGCCGGCTGGTCGCTGGCCGTCTCGGGTGTGCTCCGCCTCGGCCAGCCGCTCGACGTGCACCCCAACAACGCCGACAGCCTGGCGAACCGCTCGAACAGCAAGTGGGTCGAGTTCACCGACGCCGACGGCTCGACGCATCGCTTCGAAGGGCGCACGGCCACCGACGGCAGCACCTATTGGGAGGCGCCGCCCGGAGTCCATCTGTACCTGCGCGTCTACTCCACCACCGACGCCGAGCGCAAGTGGGCGCTCACCACGCCCAGCCGCACCACCTTCTTCTTCGATGCGGACGGCTACCCGACCTACGTCGAGGACAGCAACGGCAACCGGCTCAAGTTCACGCTCGAGAACACGCCGCCCGGCGAGGACCCGGGCGGCCCCAAGAAGCGCGTCACCAAGGTGACCGATGCGGCCGGGCTGAACGTCGACGGCACGGTCAACCCCGCCGTCACGACGCGCAGCTTCTCCATCACCTACTACGCCAAGGCCGAGGCCAAGAAGGCGCACGTCCGCGGCAAGGTCAAGCGCATCACCGACCACGACGGCAGCGCGCTCGACTTCGAGTACTACGACGACGGCAACCTGCGCAAGCTCGTCCAGCGCGGCGGCACGTCTGCCGACGGCAGCTTCCTGGCCGACCGCAGCTTCGTGTTCACGTACACCACGTCAAGCGGGGACGAGGCAGCGCTGCCGGAGCCGGCCGACCGCGTCGAGCCGGATCCCGGCGAGCGCAACCAGTCCCACCAGCTGTACAGCGTGCGCGACCCGCGCGGCGCCGAGACGCTCTTCACCTACCACGGACCGCCCACCAGCCAGAACCGCTGGAAGCTCGCCACGCGCACCGACCGCGCCGGGCAGGTGACGTCGTTCGCCTACGACACGACCACGCGAGTCACGACCATCACGGCGCCGCTGTCGCGCGTGACCAAGCACACCTACGACGCCGATGGGAAGGTGACCAAGACAAACAACGCGCTCCAGCAGGACACGCTGTTCGACTGGAACGCCGACTTCCAGGTCACCAAAGTGACCGAGCCGACCGCCAAGTTCGTCGAGATGACCTACGACGCCAACGGCGCCATCACGAGCAGCAAGAACCAGCTCGGCCAGACGACGACGTTCGAGTACCAGTACGTCCAGGTCGACGCGAACGACGTTTCCGGCAAGTGGAAGACCGGACGCACGCACGCGCACATCGGGCAGCTCGTCAAGCAGACCGATCCGAAGGGCGTGCTCACTGCGACGCCGGTCGACGACTTCCAGACGCAGTTCGTCTACGATGCGAAGGGAAACCTGACCGAGACATCCGATTCGGAGCAGCGCCGGCTGTCTAAGAAGACGCTCTTTACGTACTACTCGACCACCGACCGGCCCGAGTACAACGGTCTGCTCAAGACCCAGACTGATCCGAACAACAACGTCACGACCTTCTCGGACTACGACGCGAACGGCTTATCGACCAAGATCGTCGACGCGCTGAATGGGACGACGCAGTTCGGCTACGACAACGGCGGACGGCGCCTCTGGACGCAAGATCCAGCCCACTTCACCGACGGTGGGATCGATGTGCGCAGCTACCGCACGTACGTCGACTATGACGTCTTCGGACGGCCCGTGCGTACGAGCACGCCCAAGTCGACTCTGCACGACCGCGGTCTGCTCGTCTGGAGCGGCGCGACGTACGACGCCAACGGGAACGTGCTGACGCAGGTTCATCCGCACGAGAGTCGCGACGGCTTCCTGGCGTCCAAGCCCGCCAGCGGGTTCACGTTGGACGCGATGGACCGGCGCACGTCGGCGACCGACGCACTCGGCGAGCGAACAGAGTACCGCTACGACGGCGCCGGCCGCACCGACCGAGTGACGCTGCCCAAGGGTGTGGGGTCGACGAGCACCGACCAGGACTATGCGACCTTCTTCACGTTCGACGCACTCGACCGCGTGACTAAGCAGACGCAGTATGAGGTGAACTCCTCCGGTGCCGTCACGCGCACGCTCAACACGCACCACTGCTTCACCGCCGCCGGTGACCTCAAGTGGGTCGTCGATCCGAACGCCAACCTCTCGAGCGTGGACTGCGCGGCGCAGACCCCGCCCTCCTTCACGACCCGGTTCGAGTACGACGACACCCACCGGCAAACGGCCACGACCGACCCCGAGGGCCGGCGTCAGAGCGTCACCTTCGACGCGAACGGCAACGTCTCCGCGATCGCGGCTTCGCCGACCACGACCTACGTCTACGACGAGGCGGATCGGTTGCAGGAGGTGCGACAGCCGTATGAGGTTGACCAGCAGGGCAACGCCACGCGCTGGCTGACGACGCGCCACGAGTACGACGCCGCCGGCAACCTGGCGCGCCTGATCTCGCCGCGCGCCTACGACGCCAACCCCGGACTCTCCGATTACACCGGGAAGCCGTACGTCACCGCCTACGAGTACGACGGATTCAACCGCTTGACTCGGGTCAATCTACCGACCAGTCCGGCGTACCCCGAGCCGCACTATCAGTACCGCCATTACGACACGAAGGGCCGGATGGACTGGATCAGTCAGCCCGTGACGCACACCGCCGAGGCGGCGGTTCCCCTCGAGAAGAAGACCACCTACGACTACTACGACAGCGGCTTGATCCGGACGTCCGACGACGCGGACAGCCTGCCCATCCGCTACGACTACGCCGCCGAGGGCTGGCAGACCCTGCGCGTGCCCTTCTCGGTCGACCAGTACGGCGCCGAGGTGTACGACGAGCGGCGCGCGATGCGCTGGGCGTACGACACGCAGGGCCGCGCGACGGAGCATGTTTTCGGCCCGCCGGCGGGCGACCAGCGCGACACCTTCGTCTACAACGAGCACGGCCAGCCCACCATCGCCACGCTCGGCGCACGCATTACCAAAGACAGCGAAACCGCAATCTCGGTCTGGTACGGCTACGACACGGCCAACCGGCTGGCCAACGTACGCCACAAGAAGCAGGCCGACACGAATTGCAAGATCACGACGCTGACCTACGACCTGGGTCACCGCCTGACCGACCGCGAGGAAGACGCAACCACCGCCTACGACGCGACCAATGCAGTCTGCGGCGAGACGATTAGCGCTACGGGTCGGCGCAGCACCTTCACGTATGACACATCCGGCCGGCTCCAGTTCCACACCGATCTGGGTGACCCCGCCACTGGCGCCGACGACCAGCGCACCGAGACCGTCTTCCGGCCCGATACGCACGGCTGGCTCGACCGTCGCACGATCGCCAAGACCAACGGCGCGGGCGGCTGGATCGACCTCCAGACCACGACCTGGGACTACTTCGCCAACGGCCAGGCCAAGACCCTCACTACGCGTCAGGGCGGGACCGCAGGTCCGGTGCTCGAGAGCCACCTCGCGTCCTACGACGATACTGCTGGGAAGTACGTTGGCTACCGCACGCGCGACGAGTTCTCTCTCCAGGGGCCTGCTGGTACCAGCGGTCCGTGCCGCGCGTCAGCCTGCGTCGCGACCTACAGTTACGACGCGCGGGACCGCCTCGTTTCGGCCGACAACGGGTACGGCGGCGCCTACACCTACGCCCTCGACCCGCAGGGGAACATCACGACGGAGACCCAGACCAAGTCGGCGGCCAACTACCCGGCTGACCAGGTGGGCACGACCACTGGTGCGTACCTCTACGGCGGCTCGGGCAACCGACTCTCCCAGCTCACCGTCACCAAGCCCAACAGCGCAACCACGACGGAACGCTACCTCCACGACCGGTACGGCAACCTCGACTGCATCACGACCAACAGCTGGTCCGGCTCTTCGTGCCCCAATGCACCCACCCTGGGCGGTCCAAAGGATCCCGTCTTCCGGGTGGACTACGCCTACGACGGGTTCGACCGGATCGACGCCTTCCGGATCTACACCGTCGAGAACAGCACCGTCTACCAGACCGACGACGCGAAGTACGCCTACGATGCCCTCGACCGATTGGTGCGTGAGGAGGAAAGCCACGTCCCCGCTAGCCAGGGTGGCGTCGTTGATGGCGCCGCGCCGCAGCGTACGAGCACCTTCACCTACGCAGCGCTGACGCGCGCGCTCCAGCAGGAGAAACACGAGAACGCCTCGGCGTCCACCGTCGTCACCAAGACCTACCGCTACGACGCCTTCGGCGTGCGCACCGGCATGTCGACCGTGCCGGGCCCGGCCGCCGCGGCCGACGACGTGGCGGGCGCCTTCACATACGGGTACGACCTGCACGGCAGCGCGTCGCTGCTCCTGCAAGACACCGGCGCGCTGAAGGCGACCTACGGCTACGAGCCCTACAGCAAGGAGGACGTCGGGCTGGGCCGCGGCGACCGCACGCCAGACCAGCAGAACCCCTTCAACCCGTTCCGCTACACCAGCTATCGAATCGACTCGGGCTCTGGCGGTATGGAGCTGGGCAACGGCACGCGCCGCTTCTCGCCCGACTTCAAGCGCTTCTGGCAGCGGGACGCGCTGCCTGCCTCGAGCACAGACAAAGCTCTGACCTCCGCTGTGACGAATGCCAATCGGTACGCCCTGGCGGCAGGAAACCCGCTGAACTTCACCGAATCGGACGGTCACGTGGTCGCGCCTGATGACTCCTGGGGTTACGGCTCGGAGGGCGTCTCACTCTTTGACACATGGGATGTGATTTGTCGTGTGTTCCCCGGGATCAGCGTCCGTTGCGGGCCGCTCCCGCCCGTGCCCGCGCCCGGGCCGGCACCAACACCTACACCAGTGCAGACGCAGGCACAGGTGGACTGCCCAGCCGGTCCTACCAACGTCCTCGTGGGATACGTGTTCGGTTCAGGTGACGAGCCGTATCGCGTCCAGTTCCGCACTCCCTCAACCGACAAGACCCAGCTATGTCATGTAAATGTCGAGATTCCCATGAAGGGAATCAATGCGAGTTACATCAACTGGCACATTTACCACGCGGGCGGACAGTTCTCGGGGAACGACAACGGCGCCTGGCTACCCTCACTCTATCTTCCGACTCGGACGATAACCGGGACCTCAGCCGCTGATGTTGCAATCAATATCGCCATCGACTTTGAGCAGAGAATTTTTAGAGAACTTGGGGCGCTTGCATCCAACGACCATAGCGTGATCGCCTCTCTGATGTTCGGAGTCTCTGACGCGCTGTCGAAGCTGGCAATACTTTCGCCGTGATGCGAGATAGTAGGCTGGGATTCATCGCCTGAAGGGGATACATCGTGTTCGCTAACTCACAGGATGGCGATCTAGGCTTCGGGTCTGTGCAATGGGGGAAGAATCAGCATGGCCGCCGACATTAACGACTATGTTTCCCAACCCGCCTACTTCCTGGCCCAACGAGGGTTCCCCGTTTCGGAGGCGATCCGTGTCACGCTGCGCTGTCTGTCGGCATGGGCAACGGCATACCACGCATCTCCTTATGAGCTTCCTCAGCTTGTGCGTGAGGGGTCCATGCCCAAGGATGCGACTGCGTGCGAGGCGCTCATCGATGACTTACTGGCGTGGGGAATCACAGCGAGCCAAGCAGACGAGGCGCGAGGTGGGCGTATCGGTGCTGGAGTAATCCTCTGGCGAGGGAGCACGGTCTTGTTCGATGGGCACGACGGCGCGCCGATGCACATGTTCCTGTCGGAGCAAGAGTTCGCCCGACTCCAGGACTGTTGGGCCCGGAACGGCATGCCTCGAGATCTCTTTTGCCCCGCTACCGAGGCGCAGGCTCACTTCGGAGCCACCGGGCACGTTCGCCCGCCAGTGGGTGCGAATCAGGGGCCGCAGGCAGGGATCGCGCACCGGGCGGAGTCGGACACCGGGACTCCCGCGGCCGTGGAAGCTCCCGGCTCGCGGCGAGGCGACGACAGAACGGGCGAGGAGTTCGTTCAAGCCTGCTCGCTCTTCTTGGATGCCGCATCGCGACGACTGGCGCAGCTGCGCGAGAACTCTCCGCTCGGCGCCCCGGCAATAGCTGAGAGTTTAGAGCGGGCAATTCGAGACGTGTGGTCACTCCGGATGAGAGAAATGATGGTCCTCAGAGCCGGGCACCGGTAGCTTTGTCTTCCGCACTCTCTCGGCGGCACACGGGTGAGTGGGTGCCCATGTTGGACCCGCCGTCAACCCATGCGAAGCGAATCGCCAAGCCAGTGCCAACTCGAACCAAGTGCCTGAACGTTTTCGTTGAAGCACAGCGTGAGCGACTGGTTCGTGAACAAGTCATCAGTTCTCCGGCATGCTTGGAGCAGCCCTTGGTCCCTTGTCAATGGCCAAGTGGAAGTCCCCGCTGGTGGCCAGGAAAAGTCCCCGCCCTTGCGGCGATCGTGATTAGGCGGCTTGCTTCGTCCGAGCACCCCCTTTCGTGCGCGACTCGCGCAGGCGGAACGACTCCCCTGACGTGACGATGACCACGGCGTGATGGAGGAGGCGGTCGAGGAGTGCGGTGGCGGTGGTGTGCTCGGGCAGGAAGCGGCCCCACTGGTCGAAGGGCCAGTGACTGGCAATCGCCAGGCTGCGCCGCTCGTACGCGGCGGCGACAAAGCGGAAGAGCAACTGGGCGCCCAGGTCGTCCAGCGGCGCGAAGCCCAGCTCGTCGACGATGAGCAGATCGCTCTTGAGCAGCTGGGCGATGACGCGCCCGACCGAGTTGTCGGCGACGCCGCGGTAGAGCGTCTCGACCAGGTCGGGCGCCGCGAAGTAGCGCACGCGGCGGCCGGATTCCACAGCGGCGTGGCCGAGCCCCAGCAGGAGGTGCGACTTGCCGGTGCCGGGTGGACCGACCAGGCACAGGTTCTCGGGGCCCGGGGAGGCGCGCAGCCACTCCAGGCTGGCCAGGTAGTCGAAGGTGGGCTGGGGCACGGCCGAGAGCGCGACCTTGAAGTCGTCCAGGCGCTTCTCCACCGGGAAGGCGGCGAGCTTCAGGCGGGCGGCGCGGTTGGCGTCGTCGCGCGCGGCGAGCTCCGCCTCGACCAGCGTGCGCAGCAGCTCCTCGGGCGCCCAGCGCTGCACCTTGGCGGTCTGCAGCACCTCCGGGGCGAGCGTGCGGATGCGGGCGAGCTTGAGGCGGCGCAGCCCGGTGGCCAGGTCCGGTGCAAGGGATGGTGGAGGCGCGCTCACGACACCACCTCCCGGGCCTCGACCGTCTCGGTCACGCC
>DASTZM010000160.1:0-2136 GCA_035764305.1 Chloroflexota bacterium
GCATCGGTGCCAGGCGCTCGCCGGGCACGCTCGAGGCGGCGGCACCGGCCAGCGCGGCGGCGAGCGACTCCCGACGGGGATCCGACGGGTTGGTGCGCTGGCGCTGACGCAGGACGCGCAGCCGGTGATGCTCCTCGGCAAGGTTGACGAGGTGGAAGTACGCCGTGAACGCGCGCACCAGCAGCTGCATCTCCGGCAATGAGAGGCGCCGCGTGCGCTCCAGCAGCAGGCGACCCTGATCCCCGAAGTCGCCGTGTGCTGCGCCATCGGTCGTGCGCAGCGCCTTGGTGGCGGCGCGGTACTCCTCGACCAGCGCGTAGGCCGCCTCGCCCTCCAGCGCGCGCAGCACCTCCCCGAGCAGCCGGCCGAGCGTGTTGACGTCCCGACTCAGCTGATCCGATTCCGAGTCGGACACCCGGAGCAGTCTAGCTTGCGGTCCGCCCGCGCTCTGGCAAGGGGTCCGTAGACTGACTGCAGTGACCGCGCGCGACCGCATCCGGCTCACGACGCTCTCGTCCTGCGCCGGCTGAGCGTCCAAGATGGGTCCTCAGGACCTGGCGCACGTGCTGCGCCCGCTGGCAGAGCGACCGTCCCACCCCAATCTGCTGCTGGGGTTAGCGACGGCAGATGATGCCGCGCTGTGGAAGCTTGATTCCGAGCGCGCACTGGTACAGACGGTGGACTTCTTTACCCCCGTCGTCGACGACGCCTACATGTTCGGCGCAATCGCCGCCGCCAACGCGCTGTCGGACGTCTACGCCATGGGGGGCGAGCCGTTTCTCGCGCTCGCCATCGCCGGCTTCCCGGAGTCGCTGCCCCACGAAACGATTGCGGACATCTTTCGCGGTGGCGCCGACAAGGCCGCCGAGGCCGGGACAGTAGTCGCGGGCGGGCACACGGTGATGGACGACGAGCCGAAGTACGGCCTGTGCGTCAGTGGCCTCGTCCATCCGGATCGCGCGCTGACCAAAGCCGCCCTGCGACCAGGCGACGCGCTGTACCTGACCAAGCCTCTCGGCACGGGGACGATCACCACCGCGCTGAAGAAGGAGCGCGTCGCGCTCGCCCATCTGGACGAGGCGGTGGCGTGGATGACGCGTCTGAACCGCGGCGCGGCGCGTGTCCTCGCCTCGCTACTCGCCGTGCGCGCGTGCACCGACGTAACCGGGTTCGGCCTGCTGGGCCACGGCTACGAGATGGCAGCGGCGAGCCACGTGCGGCTCGAGCTCGACTCTGCCTCGGTCCCACTCATGGACGGCGCGCTCGAGTACGCCGCGCAGGACCTGCTGCCCGGAGGCGCCGACCGCAACCGCCTCTACCTCGACACACCCGACGACTCGGGGGACGCGCGTGTCCGCATCGAGTCGCACGTCGACGCGCTACACGCCGCGCTGCTCTTCGACCCACAGACCAGCGGTGGACTGCTCTTCGGCGCACCTGAAGGCGAACCGGTCGAGCGCGCCTTCCGCGACGCGGGCGAGCCCCTGTGGCACATCGGCGCCGTCACCGAGGGACGCGGTGTCCTGGTGCGGTGACCGACGCAGGCTACGAGATCCGGATCCCGGTGCGCGGCGTGGCGTCAGATGCCGGCGGCTGGACTGGCGCCTCGGGTGTATTGGAGGACGCATCGGCGGGACGCCGGAAGACCGTGTGATCCGCCGTCGAAGCCGGCTCTACCGGCCTGTCGTCTGCGGGCAGGGTCAGAGCGCGCAAACCCGCCATAAGGAACGCACCGAAGAGGCAGACCCCGCTCAGCGCCGTGGGTACGCTGAGCGTCCATGACAGTCCGAGCGCGTACGCGAGGTAGCGCCCCGCCATGGCCGCGAGCAGCGCCACCGCGACGAGGAGCGCTGCCCAGCCGCCGCGCCGGCCGAGCCCAAGCAAACGGATCGCCCCGGCCAGAGGCACGCCGAGGCACAGCCCGATCGGCACCAGCACCACACCCAGTACGACGGCGCGCGCGATGAACGGTTGTCCGCCGATCGCGCCGGACACGAGTGGCAGCAACTCTAGAATCCCCACCGCAAGCACGCCGCCGGCCAGACCTGCCCAGCCGATGACGGGACGAAGACTTGCGGCGCCGCCGAGCTGCGCGAGCACCGCCCCCGCCGCCGCGCCGGCGACGAGCGCGCCGTA
>DASTZM010000161.1:0-2645 GCA_035764305.1 Chloroflexota bacterium
TTCCAGGACCAGGTCTTCGTGTTCACCCCCAAGGGCGACGTCAAGGACCTCCCCGCCGGCGCCACCCCGCTCGACTTCGCCTACCGGATCCATACCGATGTCGGGCACCGGACGATCGGCGCCAAGGTCAACAACCGGCTCGTCCCGCTCGACTACAAGCTGCGCAACGGCGACATCGTCGAGATCGTCACCACCAAGGCCGCCCATGGGCCGTCGCGCGACTGGCTCAACATCGTGCGCACCTCGCACGCCAAGGAGAAGATCCGCGGCTGGTTCCGCCGCCAGCAGCGCGACGAGAACATCGAGCAGGGGCGCGAGATCCTGGACCGTGAGCTGCGCCGCCTGGCGCACGAGACGCTCGCCTCGGTCCCGGCGGACAAGCTGACCGATATCGCCACCCAGCTCCGCTACCGGGAGCTCGACGACTTCTACGCCGCCATCGGCTACGGCGCCATCTCGCCGGCCAGCGTGGTGAGCAAGCTCGACATCCACGACGACGCCGAGATCGCGCTCCCCGAGGTGGCGCCGCTCACCGCGGCGCCGTCGACGACCGGCGTCAAGGTCAAGGGCGTCGGCGACCTGCTGGTGCGCTTCGCCAAGTGCTGCTCGCCGATCCCTGGCGACGCGATCGCGGGCTACGTCACCCGCGGCAAGGGCGTGACCGTCCACCGCGCGACTTGCCCGTCGGTGCTCTCCGAGCGGGACATCGAGCGGCTGATCGACGTCGAGTGGGAGAGCGTCGACGCCCAGACCTATCCGATCACCGTGCGCATCGAGGCCAACGACCGGCCGGGGCTGCTCAACGAGATCACCAACGTGGTCGCCGAGCACAAGGTCAACATCATCGCCGCGTCGATCGGCGTCGCCGCCGACGGCATGGCGATGCTCACCGCCACGCTCAAGGTCACCTCGCTCCAGCAGCTCTCCCGCGTGCTCCAGCGGATCGAGCGCGTGCGCGACGTGACGAGCGTCACCCGCGAGGTGCGATAGGGGCCGCGTTCGGCAGCGCGGCCGGGTATATACGGTATATACGCTGCCGCAGCGGCGTGCCGTACACTCGCCGTCATGAAGGGCGATCGGGTCGAGGCGGTGGTCGACACCGGCCAGGGCGGCACGCAGACCTTCGAGATCACCGCCACCAGGGCCGGGCGGCGGGTCGAGGTGACCACCGCCCGCGGCGTGGTCGAGGTCAGCGAGGTGACGCGCAGCGGGACGCCGGTGCGCACCGGCCGCTTCATGGCCACGCGGCTCGTCGCGCTGGTCGAGCACCCCGCCGCCGAGGTGAGCGACCGAGGCGTCGACGTCTCGACGCGCCGCCGGCTGGGAGCGGGCGCGGCCGACTGACGGCACGAGCGCGCGGCGGAGGCCGCCTCCGCATCGGTACACTCGCTCGCATGTCCCGAAGCCTCGCCGCCCCGCGCGGCACGCGCGACTTGCTGCCCGAGGAGGCGCCGTGGTGGGACCGCGCCGAGGCGGTGGCCCGCGACCTGGCGCAGCGCTACGCGTTCGCGCGGGTCGAGATCCCGCTCTTCGAGCGGGTCGAGCTGTTCGCCCGCGGGCTGGGCGAATCCTCCGACGCGGTCGAGAAGGAGATGTTCCGCGTCTCCGGCGCGCGCGGCTCGGATGAGGAGCGCTCGGACTGGGCGCTGCGGCCCGAACCGACGGCCGGAATCGTCCGCGCCTTCGTGGAGCACGGGATGCACGTCCGGCCCGGGCCTCTCCGCCTGACCACCAGCGGCCCCATGTTCCGCTACGACCGCCCCCAGGCGGGGCGCTATCGCCAGTTCACGCAGTGGGACGTGGAGGTCATCGGGGACGCCGGCCCGGCGGTTGACGCGGAGCTGATCGAGCTGGCGCAGCGTTTCTATCGCGAGGTCGGGATCGGCGAGGTGGTCACGCGCCTCAACTCGATCGGCGACGAGGCCTGCCGGCCCGCCTACCGCGCGGCGCTGGTCGACTACTTCGGTGCCCACCAGGACCGCCTGACCGATGACTCCCGCCGGCGGCTGGACGTGAACCCGCTGCGCGTGCTCGATGACCGGGAGCTCGATCCGGAGCTGGCCGCGGGGGCGCCGCGCAGCCTCGACCACCTGTGCGCCGCGTGTCGGGAGCACTTCGACGGGGTGCGTGCCGCGCTTGACGCGCTCGGCTGCGCCTACCAGCTCGACCACCGCCTGGTCCGCGGGCTCGACTACTACACGCGGACCAGCTTCGAGTTCTTCCCCGCCGGCCGCGAGGGCCAGCAGGACGCGCTGGGCGGCGGCGGCCGCTACGACGGGCTGGTGGAGCTGCTGGGCGGGCGCCCCACGCCGGGGATCGGCTTCGGCATCGGCCTCGATCGGACGGTGGCCGCCATGCAGGCCGCCGGGGTGACCCTGCCGGAGGCGCCCCCGCTGGTGGCCGTGGTCGGCGACGGGCCGGCGGCGTCACGTCTCGTGGTCGCGGCGCGCCTTCGCGACGAGGGGCTCGCCGTGCGCTGCGATGGGTCGACGCGCAAGCTGGCCCGGCAGCTGGAATCGGCGTCGAAGGTCGGGGCGCGCTGGGCGGTGATCGTCGGCGACGGCGAGCGCGCGACCGTCAAGGACCTCGCCAGCGGTGAGCAGCGACACGAGCTGGGCTTCGACGAGCTGGCGGCGCACCTGCGC
>DASTZM010000162.1:0-6136 GCA_035764305.1 Chloroflexota bacterium
GGGTTGACGAGCGCGCTCTCGGGACGGCGGGCGAAGAAGTAGTCGGGGTGGGTGACGACGAACTGGTCGACGGGCGAGCTGTCGGCGACAAGGACCGAGAGCGCGGTGGTGCTGCGCCGTCCGGCGCGCCCGGCCTGCTGCCACGTGCTGGCGATGGTGCCCGGATAGCCGCAGATCACGGAGGCTTCGAGCTGGCCAATGTCGACGCCGAGCTCGAGCGCGTTGGTTGCGACGACGCCGCGCACGTCGCCGCGGCGGAGCCCCTGCTCGATCTCGCGGCGCTGGAGGGGGAGATAGCCCCCCCGGTAGCCGCGAATGGCGTCCTTGGGGAGGCGCGTGCCTTCGCGTATGCGCGTCAGCAGGACCTCGGTGTGGACGCGTGAGCGGGCGAAGACGATGGTCTGGACGTCATTGGCGATCAGGTCACGCGCCAGTCGCGCGGCGGCGGTGGTGGGACTCTGGCGCAGACCGAGCTGCTTGTTAGTGGCGGGCGGGTTGTAGAAGACGAAGTGGCGGGCGCCGCGCGACGAACCGTCGTCGTCGACGAGCAGCGTCTCACGACTGGTCAGCTTCGCGGCGAGCTCGATCGGGTTGGCGATAGTGGCGGAACAGCAGACAAAGCGCGGTGTGGAACCGTAAAAGGCGCAGACGCGTGCCAGGCGGCGCAGCACATTGGCAACGTGGCTGCCAAAGACGCCGCGGTAGTAGTGCAGCTCGTCGACGACGACGTACTTGAGGTTCTCGAAGAGCTTCTGCCACTTGGTGTGGTGGGGCAGGATCCCGGCGTGGAGCATGTCCGGGTTGGTGACGACGATGTGCCCTGCCAAGCGGATGGCGCGCCGCGCGGCGACGGGGGTGTCGCCGTCGTAGGTATAGGTCTTGACGTCGACGCCGACGCGCTCGATCAGCTCGTGCAGCTCGGCGTACTGGTCTTGCGAGAGCGCCTTGGTAGGAAAGAGGTAGAGCGCGCGGCTGGACTGGTCCTGGAGGACGGATTGGAGGACCGGGGCGTTGTAGCAGAGCGTCTTGCCGCTGGCGGTGGAGGTGACGACGGTCACGTCGCGACCGGCGAGCGATGCCTCGATCGCCGCCGCCTGGTGCGTGTAGGGACGGGAGATGCCGCGGTCGGCGAGGGCGCGGACCAACCGTTCGTCCATCCCGAAGGGCCAGTCGGCGTAGCGCGCGCTGCGCGGCTCGACGTACTTCCAGGCGGTGACGTTGTCCAGGAAGGACGAGTCCTGTTGCAGCCGCTCGACAAGCTGATCGATGTTCATGGGCACAGAGCGCCGGCCGGACGAACGCCTGTTCGATTGTACGCGCGACCTAGGTGCGGGTCGCTTTTCGTTGGTCCATCCACCTGGCGAGGAGGCCGCGGAGGACGAGGAAGCCGGCGCCGGCGATCAGGATGAGCGCGGCGGCCTGGAGGGCGGCGATGGGACTCTGGCGCCGCGAGACGTCGAGCACGAAGGTGACGAAGCCCCAGGCGGAGAAGATGAGCCCGGCCAGAATGAGCGGGAAAACGCAGCCGACCGCGAGCACGGTGTAGGCAACTGTGCGCCGTTCGCCCCACGGCTCCTGAACGACGAAGGCGCGCCGCGCCTCGGCGTCGACTAACCAGGCGGAGAGGAGCCAGAAGAGACCAAGCAGGAGCGGCAGGGCCGCAATGAGCAGCTGGCGCTGCGGCGGCTGCGCGGCGGGTGTGGGCTGCGCACCGGGCTCGGCGGGGGCCGGCTGGCCTGGCGCCGGTTGCGCGGGGGCGGGCTGGGCGGGCGCAGGCTGCCCTTCGGCGGGGGCTGGAGCGGGCTCGGCAGGCTGGGCCGCCGGGGGAGGCGCAGCCGGGCGCGATCGGCGTGCCAGACCGGGGGCGACGGTCAGCGCCGCGAGGAGCACGACGACTCCGACGGCGGTGAGGACGACAGTACGGCGCCGCGCGGGGTCACGCAGCAGCCGCTCGACGCGGGTGGCGGTGGTACCGAGGACCTCGCCGATCCGCTCGGCGGCGGAGCCGCCGGCAGGCGGCGTTGGCGCCTCTTCAGGTGGGACTTGCCCCTTCGGGTTGTTACCAGCCATACGTCAATCGCAGGATCAAGCGTGAGGGGAGCTGTGCGGCGCGCATCTTCTCCTGGACGGCGGCGACGGGGTACTCGACGCGTCGCATCGTGAGAGTGCCCGCGCCGTCGCCACCTTCGGCGGTGCTGTCGTAGACCATGTACGCCGCGTGCGGGTTGCCGTCACGCGGCTGGCCGACGCTACCGGGGTTGACGATCAAGCGGTGCGCGCCGAGCCGGACCGGCGCGGTGGTCGTGGGGACGAGCGTGCGGTACTGAGGCACTTTCTCGCTGGCTTGCGGTCGCTGGAAGACGAGCGGGACGTGCGTGTGGCCGACCAGGCAGTACGGGGTGTGGAAGTAATCGAAGTTGAGCCGTGCAACGCTCACGTGGGTGAGGTACTCCCAGATTGGCTCGCGCGGACTGCCGTGCACGAGCGTGAACTCGCTGGCAGCGCCAGCCAAGAGCTGAGCGGGGAGAGCGTCGAGGTAGACGCGGTTTTCCTCGGAGAGCTGCTGACCCGTCCAGAGGGCGGCCTCGGTTGCTTCAGGGTTGAAGTCGGCGGTGTCCATCTTCCCAATCGCCGCCCAGTCGTGGTTGCCCGCGACGCACTTCGCACCGCGCTCGCGAAGCAGGGCGACGCACTCGTTCGGCTGCGGACCGTACCCAACCAGGTCGCCCAGGCACCACAGCTCCTCAACCGCGCCAAGCTGCATCGCGTCGGCGAGGACCGCTTCCAGCGCATCCAGGTTCCCGTGCACGTCGGAGAGGATGGCGCAGCGCATGAAGGGTGGAACGAGTCTCCAGGGCGTCCACGCGGGAGACGCGCCGGGTGGCGTGCGCGAGGCCGTCGAAGTGTACGGTTTTCCCAGTGATGACACGCGCCTCATCGAGCCGATCCGAGCTGACGTGGCTGCGCCGCCAGCCAGCTTCGCCGCCGATCGTGGTCGCTCACCGTGGGGCGAGCGGCGAGGCGCCCGAGAACACGCTTGCCGCGTTCCGTCTGGCGGTCGAGCAGGGAGCGCAGTACGTCGAGTGCGACGTGCACCTGTCCTCAGACGGCGTCCCGGTGGTGATCCACGACGAGAAGGTGGATCGCACGACGAACGGGACCGGTGAGGTGGCGCGGATGACGCTGGCGGAGCTGCGCGCACTCGACGCGGGGGGCTGGCTCCGGCCGGAGTTTGGCGGCGAGAAACTTCCGACGTTGGACGAGGCGCTGGCGGCGTGCGCGGGGAAGGCGCGCATGTTCGTCGAGCTGAAGCGGGGCGGCGGCGAGGCGCTGGTGGAGGCGTCGCTGGCGGCGATCGAGCGCGGTCGGTGCGAGGTAGCGGTGATCTCCTTCGGCCCCGAGGAGGTGCGGGCGCTGGCGGCGCGGCGCCCAGACCTACCGCTGGGGTTCCTGATCGGGCGCGCGACGCTGGCGCAGCACGGGCTCGAGCGGGCGCTCGCGGCGGCGCGGGAGCGCGGCGCGAGCTTCTTCTCGCCCCAGCAGGATGCGGTCGACGCCGGCGTGATCGAGGCGGCGCACGCTGCAGGTATGCCGGTGAGCGTGTGGACGGTGGACGACGCGGCGCGGATGACAGGCTTGGCGGGCGCCGGGGTGGACGCGATCACGACCAACCTGCCGGCGCTCGCACTGCGCACGCTGGCGTAGGGACGCTTCCGTAGAATCGGGGACCATGAGAATTGCACGCGTCCAGGAGAGGGGTGGTCCCACCTGGGCCATCGTCGAATCCGACACGGTCTACCGGCTGCAGGGCAGCCCCTTCGAGAATCCATCGCGCGGTGAGCGGATCGGCGACCTGAGGTCGGCGCACCTCCTCGCGCCGTGTGAGCCGACCAAAGTGGTGTGCATCGGTCTGAACTACCGGGCCCACGCCGCGGAGACGGGGCAGGAGCTGCCGAAGGAACCGCTCATGTTCCTGAAGCCACCGACGTCGGTGGTGGGGCCGGGGGATGACGTGGTCTGGGCGCCCGGGTCGCAGAAGATCGACTACGAGGCGGAGCTGGCGGTGGTGTTCAAGAAGCAGGCGAAGAACGTCGCTGCGGGGGCGTTCCGGGACTACGTGCTGGGCTACACGTGCGCGAACGACGTCTCGGCGCGCGACTTCCAGCGCGGGGATGGGCAGTGGGCGCGCGCGAAGGGGTCGGACACGTTCTGCCCGCTCGGGCCGTGGATCGAGACCGACCTGGATCCGTCCGATCTGCGCATCTCGGGCAAGCTGAACGGCGAGGTGAAGCAGGACAGCCGAACGTCGGACCTGGTCTTCAACCTGGACTTCCTGGTCTCCCACCTGACGAAGTACTTCACGATGCTTCCGGGGGACGTGCTGATCACGGGCACGCCGGCAGGCATCGGCCCGATGAACCCGGGCGACGAGTATGAGGTGGAGATCGAGGGGATCGGCAGCTTGAAGAACCGGATGACGAAGTAGGCGAGAGGGCAAGGGCGCCCGCGTGGCGCATTACGGGGTCATCGCGGACGATCTGACCGGCGCCCTGGATGCGGGCGCCGGTTTTGCCGCGGCGGCGCTGCGCGCGGCGCTGCCTTTCTCGGGGGACCCGGTGGACGTGCCGGACGCGGACGTCGTGCTGATCAACACGGGGACGCGCGAGGGGAGCGCTGCCGAGGCGTACAGCAGGACGCGCGAGGCTGCGGAGCGGCTCAAGCGCGCGGGGATCGAGCGCGTCTACAAGAAGATCGACAGCGTTCTTCGCGGCCATCCGGGTCCTGAGCTGACGGCGGTGCTGGATGTCTTCCGCGGCCGGGCGCTGGCGGCGCCTGCGTTTCCGGCACAGGGGCGCGTCACACGGGACGGCGTGCAGTACGCATTCGGCAAGCCGGTGGAGCCGTTCGGCGGCTTCCTGCGCGATGCGCTCGAGAGCGCGGCGTCCCGCGCCGACGTACGCGACGCCGCGAGCGAGGAGGACCTGGCGCGGATCGCCGAGTCGGCAGCGGAGAACGCGGCGTATCGCGTGTGGTGCGGTACGGCGGGTCTGGCGAAGCAGGCGCCCGCGGCGCTGGGGCTGGTTCCACGTGGAACGGTGCCGCGGCTGCCGGTGGCGCAGCGGGTGCTCGTGCTCGCGGGAACGGGTCACCCGGTCACGAATGCGCAGCTCGATGCGCTGCAGGCGGCGGCGTTGCCAGGCGTCCAGGCGCTGGTCGAGGGGCGCGAGTACTGGTCGCGGGGCGAGCCGCCGTCGAGTGTGCGCGAAGTTCTCGAGCAAGCCGCACGCGGTATCGATCTCGCGTCGAGTCCGGCGCTGGTCATGACGGGTGGAGAAACGGCGCAGATCGTCTGCCAGGCGCTCGGGGCGCGGTCCATCGAAGTGGTTGACGAGGCACTGCCGGGGATCCCGCTGGGACTACTGGATGTGGGCGGCCGGATGACGCCGGTGGCGACGAAGTCGGGCGGCTTCGGCGCGCCGGACGCGCTGGTGAGAACCTGCGAGCGGCTGTTGGGACGGCGCTAGACGCCGACGTAGCCGAGGCGGGTAGCCCAGGCGGCAATCCAGGTCATGACGTTGAACATGACGAGCAGTCCCATGGCGACCATTAGGCCTCCGCTGATCAGCTCGACGGCGCGGGCGTGGCGGTTGAGGCGGCGAATGGTGCGCGTCGCCCACTGGAGCGCGTAGCCGGCGACGAGAAACGGCACTCCGAGACCGAGCGAGTAGGCCGCAAGGAGAAGCGCGCCCTGCGCGACGGTGCCGTCCATGCCGGCGTAGACGAGGATCGCACCGAGGATGGGGCCGATGCAGGGTGTCCAGCCAGAAGCGAAGATGACGCCCACCAACCCGGATGAGGCGAGCCCCAGTCTGGGATTCGGGCGCATGCGGAAGCGCGTGTCCCGGTAAAGTGCGTTGATGCGGATGATGCCGGCCATGTGAAGCCCCATCACGATCAGCACGGCGCCGGCGACCAGGCGGAAGGGGGTCGACTTGAATACGTCCTGGGCGAGGCCGCCGATGAGGCTGGCGGTAGTGCCAAGGGCGACGAAGACGACGCTGAAACCGAGGACGAAGGCAAGGGCGTGGGAGAGCGTTTTGGCGCGCGACGCGCCTTCCTTGTCCAGCGTCTGACC
>DASTZM010000163.1:0-2818 GCA_035764305.1 Chloroflexota bacterium
TGAACGCCGGAAGCGGCGCGTACGCAGCCCTCCTCGCGGACAGACGCATCCGTCTGCTGCTGCTCACCGCGTTCCTCTTGCACGGCGGCATGCACCTCGGGCTCTCCTTCGCCCCGCTGTACCTGGGCGAGGTCTACGGATGGGACCGGGCGCGCGTCGGCTGGATGGGAAGCGCGGCCAGCACGGGGACGGTCGTGCTGCTGCTCACGATGGAGCGGTTCCGGAGGCGCTTCGGCGCGGTCCCGGCGGCGTGGCTCTCCGCCGGCTCGATGGCAGCGCATTTCGCGTGCACGATTGCATCGGGGACGCTGCCCGTCCAGGCGGTCGGCTTCCTGTGCCGGGGCGGCTTCCAGTCGATGGCCACGCTGACCACCGTTGCGATGACCGAGGCAGTGCCGCGCGCCCGTGTCGCGCCCGCCATTGCGCTGCTTGCCACCGTCGCCGCGGGCGCGGCGATCGCGGCTCCACCGGTCGGCGGCTGGCTTTTCGCACGCACCCCGGCACTGACGTTCGTCGCCGGGATCGCGGTGCTCGCGCTCAGCGCGCCCCTGGTGCCGGTGGCGCTGCGTCCGCGGCGGACCGGGGACGCAGCGCGCGCTCCGGCGCGCGCCGTAGACCAGCCAGAGCCGCTCCGGGCCGTTCACGCTGACTGACGTAGATCACCAGCCCCACCACGATAATCCCGCTGATCAGGAACCACTGCGCCGCCGCGATGGCGTGCACCCCCTCGCCGATGCTCGCCACGGGGATCCGCTTGTATGGGAGCGGCTGGTCACGGGTGACGCCGATGGTCGAGAGTGGCGGCTCCTCGGTCACATGGAAGGGGAGCAGCGCGACGCCATCGGCCCGCGCCTCGCGACGCAGCTCCTCCCAGCCGCTGCGCGGTGGGTCGAGGCGCACGTAGCCGCGCACTTCGATCGGCACCAGCCCGGGGCCCTGCGGCGGTCGGTAGCGCTCCCAGCGCGCGGCGTCCGACTCGGCTGCGGGCAGCCAGCCGCGGTCGACCAGCACCGCCTGCCGTCCAGTCTCCAGGATGAACGGCGCGATCACGTCGACGCCGAGCTGCCCCTCCCAAAACTGGTTGGTCAGCGGGCGCTCCTTCGTGAAGTCCCAGAACCCCCGCAGGACCGCCCGTCGGAACTCGCTCTCGCGCAGCGCGTCGCCGGCGGGCGGCGCATCGGAGAGCGGCCCCGGCAGGCGCAGCGGCGGCGCGACGAGCCGGCTGGCGAGCTGGAAGTTCACCGCGCGGCGCTGCGCCAGACGGTCGAGCTGCCAGAAGCCGAGCCGCACCGTGACGGCGGCGGAGAAGAGCGCCGCGAGCGCCATCCAGCGCCACCGCCCCATCAGCGCGCGCAGCAGCCACACGGCGCGCCGTCCTTAAGCCTACCTGGTGGGGAGGACGCCGATCTCCTCGCCCCGCTTGAACGCCACCGCGTCGTCGATCATGCGGTGGATGGCGTACTGCGGCGCGTAGCCGGTCAGCCGCCGTAGCTTGGTCAGGTCGTACTCGTAGTAGGTCGGCGTGCTGCTGGTGGTCCCTTCGACGTACGGGATGCCCAGCTTCCGCGAAAGGTACGGCACGGCGTCGTCCCACGTGAAGGGCGCCGGGCCGGCCAGCTGGAACGTCTCGCCGAACGCGTCGCGCTTGCCCAGCGCCGCGACGCACGCGCCGACGATGTCGCGCACGTCGGCGACGTGCTTGCGCCAGGAGCGCCCGCGCTCGTCGCGGACGACGACGAGGCGCTCTTCGCCGTCCGACTCCTGCCAAAGCGGCGTAAGGTCCTTGTGCGTCTCCTTGAGACGCGAGAGATAGAACTGGTGAAAGTCCGCGATCTCCCCCGCGCCGACGACGAGCGCGAAGCGGAGGATGGTGATGGGCATGCGGAAGGAGCGCACGTAGCCGCTGCACAGCTCCTCGCCCAGCGACTTGGAGAGCGCGTACCAGCCGCGGGGGCGGCGCGGCGTACGGTCCGGATCGATCGGCTCGGTCATGCCGCCCGGGACGTACTTGTCGTAGAGCGCGTCTGTGCTGGCGAAGAGCAGGTGGCGCAGCGAGTCGCCCAGCGCGCGGCAGGCTTCGAGCACGAGGTACGTGCCCCGTACGTTGATCTCGAAGTACTCGTCGGTCGTAAATGGGCCGCCGCCCTGGAACGCGCCACCCAGGTGGTAGATGGCGTCCGTTTGCGCAACGGCGCGGCGCACGTCGTCGGCCTCGGTCAGGCTGCCGTAGACCAGCTCGACGCCCAGGCCCTCCAGCTTCTCGACGCGCGCGTCGCGCGCCCAGACAAGGCCGCGGACGGCGTGCCCCTGCGCGACGAGCGCCGCCGCCAGGTTGGCGCCGATTCGGCCCGTGATGCCGGTGACCAGGATGCGCACGTCTCGCGCCGGAGTGTAGCGCTGCCCCAGCTGGACCGTGGGGAGATCCATCCGCTGCCTACCTGCGTTGCCTTCGATCGGGCGACGCGTGGCACAGAAACCGCACAATACGCGCGGGGTCTGAGCCGCCGCGCGTGCGGCGGCCGAACATGCGAGGAGGTTCGCGCACGTGAAACTAGCTCGGCGGCGCATTGGGCCGCTCCTGGGAGCCATCGCTCTCTTTGTCTTTGCCGTTCCGGCACTCGCCGGCCCCGCGGCGCAGCTGACGGTCAACCCGTTCTCGGTCGTGGGTCTCTCGGGCACGCCGCACCTGTGGATCGCGGACGAGCAGGGCATCCTCCACTGGGGCGGCGACACGCGCGCCCTGGCCGGGCGCAACATCAACTGGGGCGACCGGCGCGAGTTGACGCTGGATCAGCTCCGCGCCTTCCGGCGCGGCGAT
>DASTZM010000164.1:0-4834 GCA_035764305.1 Chloroflexota bacterium
GGAGGGGGAAACGCCCAGCCGCCACGGGTGGGATGCCCTTCCGAGACTGTCCAGCGAGATGCGTCCTACCTCGCGGTCGGTGGCGGGGTCGAGCAGGGCGATGGCGCGGTGGCGGGCGAGGGCGACGTAGATCTCCCCGGTGTCCCCCGCGCTCGGGCCGGCCGGCGGGGCGCAGGAGGCGGTGGCGGAGGCGAGCGCAGCGGTGGCCGTGGCGAGGGCGCGACGCCGGCTGTGCCGGGCGTGGACGGGTAAAGCACCTGCGAGCCCCCGCATGCGTGTGAGGGTAGCCATCGACGGCAGGAACCGTGCCGGTTGGCGGGGGCAGCTCTCTCCGCACAGGCGGTATGTCCTGCATCACAGCGCGCCAAGCCGGATCCGGCTATGATGGCGCGCGGGGGGAGCGTGATCCAGGGCGTGACCGACGCGTCAGGCGGGTTCGCCACGCTCCACGAAGTCGCGCGGCTGATCTCTTCGTCGCTCGAGCTGGACGAAGTCCTGGACCGCGTCATGGACGCCGTCGTCGCCGTCACCGGCGCGGAGCGGGGCATCGTCCTCCTGGAGGACGCCGCCGGAACGCTGGTCCCCGCCGCGGCGCGCTCGCTTCAAAAGGAAGACCTGGATCGCCGCGAGTCCGGCGTGTCGCGCTCGCTGTGCGAGCGCGTTTTCCGCACCGGCCGAGCCGAGGTGGTCGGCGACGCGCTGGAAGACGCCCGTACCGCGGTGGCCGAGAGCGTCGTCGCGCTCCGCCTGCGATCGGTCCTGTGTGCGCCGCTCCAGCTACGGGGCCGGACGACGGGTGTGGTCTACCTGGACCACCGGCAGGAGCGGGGGCGCTTTGGGCAGCGCCAGCTCAGTCTTCTGGAGGCGGTGGGCGAGCAGGCCGCGGTGGCGATCGAGAACGCCCGCCTGTACGAGGAGGCGCGCCGTCGCGCCCGGGAGATTGCCGACCTGAAGGCGTATCAGGACGACGTCCTGCGCAGCGTCGGGACGGGCATTGCCGGGCTCGACCTGGCCGGCCGCGTGGTGAGCCTCAACCGGGCCGCGGAGGAGCTACTGGGCACGACCATCGGGGACGCCGCCGGCCGGTCCTACGCCGAGGTGTTTGGCGCCGAGATCGCGGGGCCGCTGCTGAGCCCACTCGCGGCGGCCGGCCTTGGGCGCGGCGGACGGGCGTTTCACGTCTCCCGTCCGCCGCGCACGCCCCTGCCGGGGCAGACGCCGGCGGCGCACTCGGAGCAGCACCTGCGGTGCGCGGTCGAGCCCCTGCGTGACGGAGCGGGCGCTATCTGCGGGCTGATCGTCACGCTGGAGGACGAGACGCGGCGCATCGTCGCCGAGCGGGCGCGCGCCGACGCCGACCGCTCGCGCGAGCGGCTGGAGGCCGAGCTGCGCCTGGCGCGCGAGATCCAGCTGGCGCTGCTCCCGAAGACGCTCCCCACGGTAGACGGGTGGACGCTGGCAGCGCACTACTCTCCTGCGCGCCTGGTGGGGGGTGACTTTTACGACGTCATCCCGCTCGACGGCGGTGGTGTCTTCGCGCTGGTCATCGGCGACGTCTCGGGGAAGGGGGTGCCTGCCGCGCTGATGATGGCCTCGACGCGCACCGCCGTCCGCGCCGCGGCGCGCGGGGCCGGCGGGCCCGCGGCGCTGCTGGCCGAAGTGAATGCCCAGCTGTGGAGCGACATGCCGCGCCGCACGTTCGTCACGTGCCTGTGCGTCGTCGTGGACACGCGAAGCGGCGCGATCCGCTTCGCCAGTGCCGGCCATCTCCCACCGCTGGTCCGGCGTGGCCCCACCGGTGCGGTGGACGAGCTGGCCGCGGCGGGGCTGCCGCTGGGGATCGAGCCCGACGCGCGGTACAGCGAGGCTGAAGCGCATCTGAGAGCGGGCGACGCGCTGCTCCTGTACTCGGACGGCGTCGTCGAGGCGCATGACGCCGCGGGTCGCATGCTCGGCTTCGACGGCCTGGCGACCGCACTCGGGACGCGCGGCGACGGGTCGCCGATCGACGCCGCGCTCGCGCGCCTGGCTGCCCACGCCATCGGCGAGCAGGAGGACGACGTCACACTCCTGTCGCTCGCCCGGCGTGACCCGGCCGCCCCACCGGGAGGAGCCGGCGGGTGACGACGGCGTCGCGCGGCTCGATCGCCGCGGGTCAATCGCTGGGGGACTACCGCATCCTGGAGCAGATCGGGCGGGGCGGCATGGGCGCCGTGTACCGCGCGCTCCAGCCAGGGTTGGAGCGTGAGGTGGCGATCAAGGTGCTGCCGGCGCTGGCGGCCGCGGACGAAGAGTGGCGCGATCGCTTCCGGCGCGAGGCGCGACTGGTGGCGCGACTCAATCATCCCCACATCCTGACGGTCTACGACTACGGCGAGGAAGACGGACTGCCCTATCTGGTGTGCGAGCTGGTCGAGGGTGGCACGCTGGAGGGCAAGCTGATCGAGACGGGCCAGCCCCTCCCGCTTCACGAGGCGGTGTCGCTGCTGGCACCGGTGGCGGACGCGCTCGATTACGCCCACCGCCACGGCGTCCTGCACCGCGACGTCAAGCCGTCCAACGTGCTGCTCACGTCGGACGGCGTGCCGATTCTGGCGGACTTCGGCGTGGCGCGGATGCTGGATTCGGTGTCCTCTCTTGGCGGCGAAGGGGGCGGCGGGACGGGCACGCTGACCGAGCCGGGTCTGCTCCAGGGCACGCCGGCGTACATGGCCCCCGAGCACGCTACGGGGGAGCCCGTCGGCCAGCCGGCCGACATCTACGCGCTGGCCGTGGTGGCGTATCAGCTTCTGACCGGGCGCGTCCCGTTTGGCGGAGACACGCCACTGGCGACGCTGCTGGCGCACGTCAACGCCCCACTCCCGGCCGCGGGCGCGCTGAATCCGGCCATCCCGGCCGCGGCGGAAGCGGCGCTGTCGAGGGGCCTGGCCAAGAACGCGAACGAGCGCTTCGCGACGGCGGGTGCTCTGGTGGCCGCGCTGGAAGCGGCGATTGCCCCCGCGGGTGTTCCCGCGGCTGCGACTGCCGAGCGTGAGGGGCCAGCGACCTCCGCGGGCACAGCCGCGCTGCCGCGTGCGCGTGGGGCGGGGCGGCGGCGCGCTGCCGTGCTGGCCGCGCTGGGGCTCACCACCGTCCTGGCGGGTGGGGCGATGGCGGTGGCAGCGGTGTGGGAAGTTCCCGCGTATCAGGCGTGGCTGTCTCCCATTCAGCGTGGGGGACCGGGCGCCTCGACGGTGGTCGCATCACCCTCGCCCGCACCGGCCGTGGCGACGCCCGCGCCGACGCTGGCCCCATCGGCGACGGCCGCCGCGACGGCGTCGCCGCAGCCCACCCCACCCGCGCCACCGCCGACGGCGGACCAGGCGTGGGCGGACGTGACCGACGACCTGGATGTCACGTGGGGAGCCGACTGGCCCAAGACCATCGCGCTGATAGACGCGTTCCGGACGCAGTTCCCGACGCATCCGGCCGCGACGCAGAAGCTGTACGCGGCGCTTGTGTCCTACGGCGAGCTGCGGGTGTCCCAGGGCGCGCGCGCCGATGGCGTCGCGCAGCTCGAGCGCGCGCGCAGCCTGCAGCCCGGTCGCGGGGAGGCGCCGGCGCTGCTCCGGGCCCTGACGCCCACGCCGGCCCCGAGCGGGACTCGTCCACCGCCCTCGGTGACGGCCACGCGACCGGCGGCGACGGCCGTCCCGACCGTGGCGCCGAGCGTCGTGCCGACTCAGGCGCCCGCGGCGGCGCCGGTGCAGGCGACGGCCGCCCCGACTCGGGCTCCGACGCTGGCACCGACTGTGGCCCCGACGGAGGCGCCCACGACCGCGCCATCGGCGACGGCGGCGCCGACGAATACGCGCCCTTCGAGCCCACCGCCCACCAGCACTCCGGCCCCCACTCCCATCCCCGCCCCGGGCACGGTGGTGCTCCAGGACTCGTTCGACGACCCGGCGCGAGGGGTGCTTCCGACGACTCCGTCGGGCACCGCCCTGCGCCAGTATGAGAACGGCGCCTACGTCATGCGGCGCGTCGACCCGGTCGTGGGCACCACCGGTGCGGTTCTCCCCGGCTTCTACAAGGACATGACACTCGCCGTCGACGTCCACGTCGAGGGGGAGGTCCAGAACCGTGCGGTCAGCGCGTCGTGCCGGCGAGTGACGATCGGCACGAGCTTCGCGGAGTACGAGTTCCGCCTTTATCCGTCGCCGGGCTCGGCGGACCTGCGCCGGCGGGACGCCGGGGAAGCGGGTGCCATCCGCGTCACGTACGCCCAGCTGGCGCCGCTGAAGCAGTACCCGTCGATCACGCGCGGGAACGGCTCGAATCACGTCGAGCTGACCTGCGCGGGCGACGTCATCGTGGTGTGGGTGAACGGCGTGAACATCATCTCGGTGAGGGACGCCACGTACCGCGAGGGCGCGCTCGCTCTGTCCGTGATCGCCGAGAGCGCGGTGCGCGCCGATGCGGCCTTTGAGAACCTGGCGGTGATCCAGCGCTGAAGGGCCCGGCGGAGCTGCTGGGCGAGGGCGCGGGGGTGTGGCGGCGAATCAGGTGTGAGCGGGAGCGAAGGAGCGATCAGGGCCTGCGGGCGCACAGGTCCGCAAAGTGCTGGTGGAAGCGCACGTCGGGTGTCAGCTCGGGATGGAAGGTCGTGGCCAGGAGTGATCCCTGCTGTGCGGCGGCGACCGAGCCGTCGGGCAAGCGGGCCAGGACCTTGACGCCGCGACCGACTGATTCGATCTTGGGCGCGCGGATGAAGACGGCCGGCACCGGATCTCTGCCGAGGGCGGGGACGCGCAGCGCCGTCTCGAAGCTCTGTACCTGGCGCCCGAAGGCGTTG
>DASTZM010000165.1:0-2420 GCA_035764305.1 Chloroflexota bacterium
GTCTATGCGCGAGCACACACTGTGACACACGCCTCACCGACTAGCCCCACCCGTCACAGGCGTTTCATGAAGGAACCGCGAGGAAGCGCACGTTCTGGCCCATTTACAACCACTTCTTAACGCGCGCACGGTTCTGTGACCCATCACTGCCCGTTGCGGGCGTCCGACTCTCCGGCTATGCTGAACGCGCGGCAGCGCGCGCGCTGGCTCAGGGAGCTCCACGATGGACGACCAGACTCTGTCACTCACGCTGCGGATCGACGGTGGGGCGGACGTCGATCCCGAGGTGCTCGACGAGCTCACCGCACGTCTGCGCCAGCAGCTGCTCGAGACCGACGTGCGCAGTGTCGAGCCCGTCCGCGGCGAGGCCCCGCCTCCGGGCACCCGCGGCGCCGAGGCCGTGGCGGTGGGCGGGCTGCTCGTCACGCTCGCGCGCTCGCCGGACCTGCTCAAGCACATCACGGGCGTCATCCAGGACTGGCTCGCCGGGAGCCGCGCGCGCACCGTCGAGGTCCAGATGGGCGGTGACACCCTGAAAGTGGGAGGGCTCTCCTCGGAGGAGCAGAAGCGGCTAATCGACGTCTTCGTCACCCGCCACGCCGCCGAGCGTGCCGCCCACTGACGAACGCGCCGCCTGAGCGGTAACGCCGGAAGCTGTCCGTGGCGGACCCGCGCAGCGCGCTGATCGTCGCGAGCGACACATACCACGATCCGCAGCTGGCGCGGCTGCGCGCCCCGGGGCGGGACGCCGAGGCGCTCGCCGCCGTGTTGCGCGATCCCGCGATCGGTGGGTTCGACGTCTCCGTCTCGCTGAACCAGCACCACTACGAAGTGCGCGTTGCGCTCGAGGACTTCTTCGCCGATCGCGGACCGGACGACGTCCTGCTGCTGCACTTCTCGTGTCACGGCATCAAGGACGAGGCGGGGCGGCTGTTCTTCGCCGCCGCGGACACCGAGAAAAACCGCCTTAACGCTACGGGAATCGCGGCGGACTACGTGAACGACCTGCTCGGCCATGCGCGGTCGCGGCGGGTCCTACTGCTGCTCGACTGCTGCTTCAGCGGGGCGTTCACGCGGGGCATGCTGGCCCGCAGCGGCCCGACGCTCGACGTCGCCGAGCGCTTCCAGGGGCGTGGCCGGGCGGTGTTGACCGCGTCGGGGGCGCTCGAATACGCGTGGGAAGGCGACGACCTCACACGGTTGGGCGAGCCATCGGTTTTCACCAGTGCGGTGGTGCGCGGCCTGCGCACGGGTGAGGCGGACCGCGACGGAGACCAACAGGTCTCGGTGGACGAGCTGTATGACTACGTCTACGACGAGGTGCGGCGCGCGACGCCGCACCAGACGCCGGGGAAGTGGTCGAACGTCCAGGGCACGCTCATCATCGCGCGCAGCCCGCGGCCCGGCGTGCCCGCCACCGCGCTCCCGGCCGAGCTGCGGGAAGCCGTGGCGGACGAGCGTGCCTGGGTGCGCGCCGCCGCGGTCGAGCAGCTGGCCGAGCTGCTGCGCGGCCCGGATGCCGGCCAGGTCCGCGCCGCGAGCGGGGCGCTGCGCCGATTGGTCCAGGACGACAGCCGGCGAGTCTCGGCCGCCGCCGAGCGTGTGCTCGGCGGCGACGCGCCTTCAGCCGTGGTGCATGACCGCGAGCGCGGGTCCGTCTCCGAAGGTGCCGTCGTACCCACCGCGCCGTGGCCGGCGTGGCTGGCCCCCGCGACTGTGGGCGGCGGCTGGGCGCTGGCGTGGCTCGTCAGCCTTGCGCTGGCGGCGAGCGTGTGGGTCGAGGACGTGCGCGGCGGCGTCGTCCTGGCGCTCGCCGGCTGGGTGATCACGGCGCCGCTCGTGGCGGCGGCGTTGTGGTGGGTGGCGCCGGGACCGTCGACGCGCCGCGCGCTGCTGGTGGGGTTAGGCTGGCCGGTATGCATGCTCATGGGACTGGGTGTGCCGCTGGTGCTGCGCCTGGGGTCCGAGGGGGCCGGGCTGCTCGCGGTGGGAGTGGCGGCAGCGGGCCTCCTGGGCGCCGTGTCGGTGACCCCGCACGATCGCCCTATCCCATTGGACCGGGTCCTGGCGGCGACCGCGGGCTGGTGCGCGGGCTGGCTGTGGCCGGGCACGACGGCCTGGCCGCTCGCCTTCTGGCGACTGGCGAACGAGTACGACGCGACGCTGGCGTCGATGATGGAGACCGTCTCGCTGCTGCAGCTCGCCGCCGGCGGCGCGCTGAGCGGGCTGCTCGGCGGGGCTCTCATGTGGGCGCTGCTGCGCCGTCGCGGGATCCCGGCGCGACGCTAGGACTCGCGCGGCTGCTGGGCGGGTGCTAGGCGGGCGGTGGTGGGCCGGTGCGGTGGGTCAGGCGCTCGACGGCTCGTGCCAGTCTGCCGACCGCGTCCTGTCGCACGCTCATCTGCCGCAGACGGCCCGGC
>DASTZM010000166.1:0-8535 GCA_035764305.1 Chloroflexota bacterium
CGTCGTGATCCAGTCGACGGCGGCCGCGAGGACGGCGGCGCGCGTCCGGCGGCCGGACTGCAGGTGCTCGACCTCGATGCGCCGCTCGTCGGCGCCGAACTGCCAGCAGCGGAGCACGAACGAGTCGTACTGGCGGGTCACCACGCCCCTCCGCCGGCAGCAGTATCACCCTGGATCACGACGCCCAGCCTAGACGGCGGGGCTTCGCGGACTCTTCACGGAGTCTTCACGCCGGATCCACCCGCTCGCCTGCGTCCCGCAGGGAGCGGTCACCGCCCGAGAGCGCCGGTCGTGGCCGTCGACTACCGGTCCAGCAGAAGCGCGAGGTCCTGGCGTGCCCGCGCCGCGGCGGTCACCGCTCCGAGGCTCTCGAAGCTGGCCAGGGCGCGCTGCACGAGGCCACGCGCCTGCTCCGGGTCCCCCTGGCCGGCGGTCGCCTGGCCTGCTCCCAAGACACAGCGGGCCGTGTCGTACGGCTGGCCGATGTGCTCAAACGCACCGGCAGCGGCGAGGAAGCGCTGGGCCGCCGCCTGGTGCTCGGCACGCGCCTGCAGGACCGCCGCGTGCGCCATCTCCGCCATTGCCCGCCAGTACCCGGTGTCCCAGTGCGCGGCGACTCGCGCCGCTAGGTCGGCGTGATGCGCGGCGCGCTGCGGATCGCCGAGGGCGGCGTACACCTGGCTGGCTACGGGGTGCAGCAATGCGCTGCAGGTGGCGCACTCGCCGGTGCGCATGGCCGCCTCGACGGCCCGCTCAACGATCTGACTTGCGGCGGTTGGGTCTCCCCGCTCGAGCGCGTTCAGGGCGGCGGTGGCGCGCAGGCGGCCCAGCACGTGCGGCGCCATGGATGGACCGAGCACGAGCCCGAATGCGCGGCGCAGGTGGTCGTCGGCCGCGGCGTGGTCGCCGCGGTAGACGCTCAGCTCGGCCAGGCGCTGGAGAGCGAACGCTTGCCCGGCCGGGGCGCCGACGGCGGCCTGGATCTCCAGACTGCGCTCCAGAGACGGGTGCGCGTCGTCCCAGCGTCCGCGCATCAGCAGCGCTCCGCCGCGGAGGAGCCAGGCCAGCGCCTGAGCACGCTGGGCGCCGGCGCGCGTGGCCAGCTCCAGCGTGTGGTTGGCGTACGCCTCAATGGCCTCGAATGAGGTGCCGCCGTACAGGTGGTACTCACCCAGGCACGCGTGGGCGTCGAACAGAAGCCCGAGGCGCGGGTCCGCATCGGCGGCGGCACCGAGGTGCTCGACCTCGATCGCCAGCCCTCTCTTCCACTCGCCGCTGGAGTGGAACACAAGCGCGAGCGTCATGTAGGCCTTGACGAGGTCCATCCGTTCCCGGCGCTGACGAGCAGCGGTCGCGCTCTCCTCGGCCGCCTGGCGCCCCTCGACGTAGCGCCCCTGCTCCCACAACCAGAGCGCGCGCACCAGTCTGACGCGCCCCCACTCGGGGGTATCGGTGGGATCGGGTGGATCGGCCGGACCGCCGACGATCGTCTCCGCAGCCTCCAGGTGCGGCGTGGCGCCGTCGACGTCGTGGCGGGCGAGCGCAGCGTAGGCTGTCTTGCGGTGGAGTCGTACGAGGCGGTCTGGCGGCGGAGAGGTCTCCGCGCTGAGTAAGCGGATGGCGGCGCGGTACGCATCCTCGTCGCGCGTCGACTCCCCAGCGAGGGCGTGGAGGTCGCCGATCTTTTCCCAGAGCTCAGCCGCAAAGCGTGGGTCGCGCTCCGGCGCACCGAGCAGGTCGAGCGCGCGGCGGTAGGCGGCGCCGGCCGCTTCGTTCGCGTGGACGGCGGCGGCCCGGTCGCCGGCTTGCACGAGATAGGGCACGGCGCGAGCAGGCTGCTCGCTGAGCGCCCAGTGGTGCGCCAGCGACTCGGAGGGCTGCGCCGCCTGTTCGCTGTGGAGCTGCTCCAGCGCCGCGGCGACGCGACCGTGCAGGACGGTCCGCCTGGCGCGACTCAACCGCTCGTACACCGCAGCGCGCTGGAGGGGATGGCCGAAGCGGTAGCCGCCGGTCGTTTCCTGCAGGGCATGGCTGGCCAAGCATCTGTCAAGGGCGTCAAGCGCAGTGGCATCCGGGAGGTCGCTTACCAAGCGGAGCAGCGGGTAGGAGGCCTCCAGGCCGACGACGGCGGCGGCGCCGAGTACCTGCATCGCGTCTGGGCCGAGGCGATCCAGGCGGTTGACGAGCAGATCGAGCACGGGTCCCGGCAGAGGCACGTGCTCCCCGGCGAGCCGCCAGCGCCCGCCCACGAGCTGGAGCTGGCCACGCTCCCGCAGCGTTCGGACGACCTCCTCGGTGAAGAAGGGATTGCCGGCGGCAAGGCGCTGGACAGCTTCGAACACCATCCGATCGACGGGCGCCCCGTCCAGCAGGGCCGCGACCAGGAGGTCACTCTCTCGGGGATCGAGTCGCCCAAGATCCAGGCGCAGCGACAGGCTCTCCCGCTGGAGGGCGTGAACCATTTGCCCCAGCGGCTCCAGCGGCCCCGCCGCGTCGGCGTCCTCGGGACGGAACGTGCCGAGGAAGAGCACCGCGCAGTCCTGCATGGTGCGCGCGAGGTAGTGCAACAGCTGGAGGCTCGCCTCATCGGCGAACTGCAGGTCATCGAGCACGACCAGCAGGGGCCCGGCCGCGGCGTGCTTCCGGAGCAGATCGGCGATGCCGGCGAACAAGCGCTGCCGGTCGGCGCGCATCGCCGAGGCAGCCACCGGTGGGAGGCGAGCGAAGTCGGTCGCGTCGGCGCCGAAGAGGGCGCGTAGGCCGCCAGGCGCAACGCCAGCGCCGATCTGGTCGAGCGCCTCGACGAAGGGGCCGTACGGCAGGCGGCCCTCCTGCTCGTAGGCGGCTCCCACCAAGGCCGTCCCACCGCGTCGCCGGACGCGTTCGGCCACTTCGGCCGCCAGGCGGCTCTTGCCGATGCCGGCCTCACCGGCCAGGAGCACGAGCCCGCCCCGGCCCGCGAAGAGAGCCTCGAGGGCATCCTCGATACGCTCGATCTCGGCGTCACGCCCGACCAAGGCCGCGCGCCCACCGGTGTCGGCACGGTCGCTGATCCAACGGGCGCCGCCGGGAGCTGCGGGCGTCGTGGACCCACCCGCAGTGGGGGGTGGGGCGGGGGCCAAGCGACCGGCCAGAATGTCCGCGTGGAGCTGCTGACTGGCCGGAGCGGGCTCGACATCTAGCTCGCGGCGGAGGGCTTCGCGCAGATGCTGGTCCTGCCGCAGGGCCTGGTGGCGGTGGCCAGTCTGGGCATACAGGCGCATCAGCGCCGCGTGCGCCTGCTCGTGGGAGGCGTCGGTCGCCACTACCCGGCGCAACGCCTCAACCGCGGCGGTGGGCTCTGCCTGCGCCTCGTGCAACGCCGCGAGCTCGAGCAGGAGTGTCAGGTAGAGCGCCTGCAGCTCCTCTCGCGGTCCAGCCGCCCAGTCCTCGAAGCGGTCCTCCGGCAGCAGCGCGCCCGTGTAGTGCCGCAGCCCCTCCTCGTATGCGTGCGCCTGCGCGTTCCGGCGTGCGGCGGCCGCCGCACGCCGGAACGCCTCCGCGTCGATCCACAGCGTTCCCGGCGGACGGAGGACGAGCGAATCGCCTTCGACGTGCAAGTAGCGCGATGAGGATCCGGTCTTCAGATCGGGCTCGAACGCACGCCGCGCCGCGTGCACGGCCTTGTGCAGGTTGTTGGCGCCCAGGTCGGGGTCCTGGTCCGGCCACAGCACCTCCACGAGCTGCTCACGGTGGAGGTGCTGGTCGGTGGCCAAGGCGAGCAGCTTGACCAGATTCTTGGTCTTGCGCAGGCGCCACTCGCTCTCGTGGATGTGGCGCGGTCCGACGCTGACGTGGAAGCCTCCGAGGAGATAGACGCGAAGCTCTTGCGGTGACGTGTCCACTGCCTGGCGACGTCCTTCCTTTGGGCTCCAGTGGCGCGGCTACCGACAGTCTGCCCGACCTGCGCAATCCGGCTAGCCGGCCAACCTGAAGACGGCGGTGGGGGTGGCGGTGAGAAGCATGTCGAGCTAGAGCGAGACGCTCAGGCTGGCGGCGGTCTTCTGGACGGCGGCCCAGGTGTCTTCGGCGACGGGGATGCCTTCGGCGCGGCGGCGCTGGGCGGAGAGGCGCTCGGGCTCGCCGGGGATGAGGACGCGCTCGAAGCCTTCGGCGGGCGGGGTGTCGCGGACCTTCTCGAAGACGCCGGCGGCGGCGGTGGGGGCGCCGTCGCCGAAGACGGCGGCGTCGATGGCGAGGAAGAAGACGCGGGCGCCTTCGGGCGAGACGTTGGAGCCGGCCGAATCGGGTGACGCCGCGGCGTCTGAGTCGGGCCGGACGAGGACGTTGGAGAGGAGGAGGGACATCATCGAGAGGGCGTAGCCCTTGTGGCCGCCGAAGGTGAGGAGGCCGCCCTGGGCGACGGCGTGCGGGTCGGTGGTGGGACGGCCGTCCTTGTCGATGGCGGAGTTGGGTGGGAGTTGCTCGTGCTTGTCGCGGGCGACGGAGACTTTGCCGGCGGCGATGGTGGTGGTGGCGAAGTCGAGCAGGAAGGGGTCGTCACCGTCGGCGGGGAAGCCGATGGAGATGGGGTTGGTGCCGAAGGCGCCCTTGCGCCCGCCGTAGGGGACGCCGGAGGAGCCGAGGCTGCCGTAGGCGACGAAGAGGACCACGCCGCGCTGGGCGGCGCGGGTGGGGTAGTAGCCGAGGCGGCCGATGTGGGTACCGTGGAAGGTGCCGGCGACGGCGACGCCGTGCTCTTTGGCCTTGGCGACGACTTCGTCGGCGGCGAAGAGAGCGGAGACCTGGCCGAAGGTGTGGTGGGCGTCGATGAGGGTCATGGCGGCGGTCTCGCGCACGACGGAGGGCTTGGCGGCGGGGGCGAGCTGACCGCGCTGGATGGCCTGCACGTAGGAGGGGATGCGGAGGACGCCGTGGGAGTCGTGACCGCAGAGGTTGGCGTCGATGAGGTGGTCGGCGACGATCCTGGTGTTCTCTTCGTCGGCGCCGGCGGCGCGGAAGATTTTCGTGGTGGCTTCGTGGAGGACGTCTGGGGTGAAGGTGAGCATGGCGTCTTCCTTTGTTAGGAGGCGGGGGGTTTGGCGTTGGGGCCTTCGAGGTCGTGCCGGACGGCGTTGGGAGTGGGATAGAAGAAGATGATCGCCATGGGCTTGTCGCTCTCGTTCATGAAGTGGTGCTTGACGCCGGCGGGGACGTAGGTGGTGTCGTAGGTGTCGAGCTCGACGCGCTGGCCGTCGATGATGGCGACGGCCTGGCCCTCGATAATGGTGACCTGCTCTTCGATATCGTGGTAGTGGAGGGGGATGCGGGCGCCGGGCTGGAAGCGGGTGACGCCGCTGGTGATGTTCTGGGCGCCGACTTCTTTGGTGACGAGGCGCTGGCCACGCAGGAGCGGGTCGGGTCGGGCGTCCGACCACTTGTTGAAGCGGATGACGGGCATGGCGGGGCAGTATAGGCGCACCCCGGCCGGCGGGCAATGAGGCGGCCACTGGACGCGTACGGGGTCTACCTGCGGGCAGCGATGGTGGCGGCGGGGATGACGCTGGTGCCGGCGCTGCCGCTGGTGGCGCGGGCGGGGCGGCAGGGAGCGGCGGACGCAGAGGCGGATGCTGCGCGCGGGGGGCCGGGACGCTAAGGTCTAGCGGGGTCGCATCAGGGTGGCGCTGCGCAGGGTGTCGGTCACGCGGTACGTGGCGCCGTTCCGGCAGGGGGGGTCTTTGCCGGCGCTGGTGGAGGCGGACGACGATGGGCTGTACGTGGTGAAGTTCCGGGGGGCGGCGCAGGGGCAGCGCACGCTGGTGGCGGAGATCGTGGTGGGGGAGATTGGGCGGGCACTAGGGCTGCTGGTGCCGGAGCTGGTGCTGGTGGAGATGGACGAGGCGATTGGGCGGTCCGAGCCGGACTACGAGATCCGGGAGCTGCTGCGCCGGAGCGAGGGGCTGAACCTGGGGCTGGACTTCTTGCCGGGGGCGATCGACTACGCGCCGTCGATGCCGACGCCGCCGGCGGGGGTGGCCGCGAAGGTGGTGTGGCTGGACGCGTACACGAGCAACGTGGACCGGACGGTGAAGAACCCGAATCTGCTGGTGTGGCACAGGCAACTGTGGCTGATCGACCACGGGGCGGCGCTGTACTTCCACCACGCGGGGGAGCCGTACCTGGAGCGGGTGCGGGAGCCGGCGCCGCGGACGGCGGAGCATCCGCTGCGGCCGCTGGTGACACGGGCGGCGCTGGAGGAGGCGGACGGGGCGGCGCGGGCGGCGCTGAGCGACGACCGGCTGCGCGAGATCGTGGGGTTGGTGCCGGAGGAGTGGCTGTACGAGCCTGCGCGGGAGGGTGCGGCCGGTGGCGAGGGCGGCGAGGGCGGCGAGGGCGGCGAGGGCGGCGAGGGCGGCGAGGGCGGCGAGGGCGGCGAGGGTGACCGTGACGAGACCGCGGACGCCGGTGAGCCGGAGGGCGATGACGCCGGGCGGGCCGCGAATGCGGCGCGTGAGGAGTACCTCGCCTATCTGATCGCGCGACGGGACGCGTCACAGTCGTTCATGGAGGCGATGGGGCTGCCATGAGTGGGAGTGGGAAGCATGCGTTCGACTACGCGATAGTGCGGGTGGTGCCGCGCGTGGAGCGGGAGGAGTTCCTGAACGTGGGGGTGATCGTGCACTGCCCGACGCTGGAGTTCCTGGGGGCGCGGGTGGAGCTGGACCGGGCGCGGCTGGCGGCGCTGGCACCGGGGATGGAGCCGGAGCACCTGGAGCAGACGGAGCGCTACCTACAGGGCATCGTGGAGATCTGCGAGGGCGCCGCGGATGGTGGGGCGATCGCACGGCTGCCGATCTCGCAGCGGTTCCACTGGCTGGTGGCGCCGCGCAGCCACGTGGTGCAGACGGGGGCGGTGCACGCCGGGTTGTGCGACGACCCGCAGGACGCGCTCGAACACCTGCTGGAGCGGGCCGTGCGCCTCAGGCGGAGTGGCGACCCGGGCCGCTGACCTCTGCCGGCGCCTCCTGGGCCGCAGGCGCCACCGCATCCACCGCGTCCACCGGCGCCACGACAGCAGCCCCAGGTGCCACCAGCGGGGCCTGCCGGAGACGCGCGCGACGGGATTGTGAGTGCTCGCGCTCGACCATGGCGGGCGGGTAGGCGTAGTCCAGGATTACCTTGCACGCGGCGGCCATGGGCACGGCGAGCAGCATGCCGAGCACCCCGGCGACCTGCTCTCCCACCACCACGGCGAAGATCGTGGCGAGGGGGTGGACGTGCACCGCACGTCCCACGACGATCGGCATGACCAGCTGGTCCTCGGCCTGGCGCAGCACGAGGTAGAAGAGCGCCATCCAGCCGGCGGCGGCCGGCCCGTGCTGGGTGAGCGCCACGCCCGAGGCGAGCACCCCCGCCGCGATAGGCCCGAGGAACGGGATCACCTCCAGGAACCCGGTCGCCACCGCGATGGGGAGCGCGTAGCGCACCCGGAAGACGAACTCCAGCGCGACGAAGACCACGACCGAGACGAGCGCCACCAGCAGCAGCTGCCCCTGAAGGTAGCGCCCGAGCAGACGGTGCATCTCGTCGGCCATCGTCTCGGCGTGGCCGCGGTGGTCGGGCGGCACGAAGCGCAGCAGGAACGCGCCGACGCGCCCCGAGTCGACGAGCAGGTAGACGAAGACGAGCAGCACGAGGAAGATCTTGAGGCTCAGCTCCAGCGCCACGCGCGCGGCGTGGACGACGTCGCTGGGGCTGCCGATCGCGCCGGCAACGCCGACCTGGATACGCGCCGAGAGATCCTCGGGCGTAACACGCTGCCCGAGCACGTCGAGCGTGCTGCCGCCAGTGACGCTCTGAACCGCCGCGTCGACGATGGTGGGGATGTCTCCGCCGAGAGAGCGCGCCTCCGTGACGAGGCGCGCTCCCAGGAGCCAGACGCCTACGCCTGCGGTGGCAACTGTCGCCAGCGCGACGAGCAGCGCCGCCCACACACGCGGCCACCCGGTCCGCGCCGCGACGTTGTCGACCAAGGGGCCGACGATGTAGGCCAGCACCGCACCGACGACGAAAGGCGACAGGCTGTGGCGCGCGACCCACAGCACCAGCAGGAGCGCCGCAGGCGGAACCCACTTGGAATAGCCGTTCACGTGCAGCTCTGTGCGTATTGTCGCACCGGCGCCATCACCGGCGGACCGGAGCGGTGCGAGCGGCTACTTCAGGCCGTAGAGCTTGGAGGCGTTCTCGAAGTAGATCTTGCGAGTGAGCGCGTCGTCGATGCGGACGGGGAGGGCGTCGTCGGGCTGGTCGGCGTCCCAGTGGGGGTAGTCGCTGGCGAAGAGGACGTGGTCGACGAACGGGCCGAGCTGGTCGAGCATCTCGAAGAACTGGTGGGGCCTGGGGGGCTCCTCCATGGGCTGGGTGGTGGCGTAGACGTGGTCGCGGACGTAGTCGGAGGGCTTCTTCTGGAGGTGGGGGACCTCGGCCTTGAGCAGGCTCCACGAGGCGTCGAGGCGCCACATGAGGGATGGGAACCAGCCGAGGCCGTTCTCGACC
>DASTZM010000167.1:0-8120 GCA_035764305.1 Chloroflexota bacterium
ACCGCCAGCCCCGTCGAGACGCCGAAGCGTGGCCCCAGCTGTACCAGCGCAAGGTTGAGCGCCAGGAGGATCCCGCCACCCAGGTAGCCCAGCGCCCAGCCGCGACTCGAGACCCGATCCCGCCGCTCCGGTGTGCAGATCTCGTTCAGGAACGCGTTGTAGAGCACCACCGCCGCGCCGAAGCACAGGTTGGCGATCGCGTAAAGCACGGCGCCGGCCAGGTGCCCGCCCGTCGTCACGAAGAACAAGAGGCACGTCGCACCCGCGCCCGCGTAGCAGAACGCCGCCATCAGCCGTTTCTTGAGGTCCGTGTAGTCCGCCACCGCGCCGAGCACGGGCAGAAGCAGCACCTGCAGCAGCACCGCCAGCGAGACCGTGTCGGCATACAGCGATTTCGCCGTGACGTCGATCGGGCCAAACGAGAAGATCCTCCCGTTCTCGCCCACCGCCGCCTGCGCCAGCGCCGTCAGGTACGGTCCCAGCAGCACCGTGCCGACCGTGGTGACAAAGGCCGAGTTGGCCCAGTCGTACATCATCCACCCGCGCACCTCGCGCGGGTCGTTCACGGGGGCGGCCGCCACGGCAGCGCTCACGGGGAACGCGAATCCTATCCGTCAGTAGAATGCCGCCCGTGTCCGATCTGGACAGGCAGCTTCTCGGCCACCTGTACACCTCCAATCGCGCCTACGCCAACCTGCGCGACCTGTGTGACGCCGCGCCGCACCGCTTCGCCGGTAGCCCGGGAGAGACCGCCGCCGCGCTCTGGCTCCAGGACCGGCTTCGCGACTACGGGCTGCACGGCGTCACGGCCGAGCCCTTCGCGTACACCGGCTGGGTGCGCGGCCCCGAGGCCCTGGAGGTCCACCAGCCGATCCGGCACACACTCCGTTCGCTCGCGCTCCCCTACTGCCCCGCGGCGGTCATAGAGGCGGAGTTGGCGTGGGCAGGTGACGGCGAGGAAGAGGACTACGCCCGTGCTGGCGCCGCCGACGGGCACCTGCGGGGCAAGATCGTCATGACCGCGGCCGAGACGAGCGGGCGCGGCGACCGCCCGTCGTCCCACCGGCGCGACAAGTTCATGCGTGCGGTGCAGGCCGGCGCCGCGGCCTACCTGTACGTCAACCAGAACCCGGGCGATATGCCCATCACCGGCGGCCTCCCCGGCGGAGGCAAGGGTGCCGCTCCCATCCCCGGGCTCGGTCTCACCTTCGAGACCGGCGAGCAGCTCCGCCGCTGGCTCGAGCGCGGCCCCGTCCGGCTTTCAATAAGCGTCGCCGCCTCCTTCCCACCCGTCGACAGCGCCAATGTCTCCGCCGAGATCCCCGCCGATCCGGCCAGCCCGCTCCGCGGCGAGGTCGTCATCGCCGGAGGCCACTACGACTGCCACGATATCGCCCCCGGCGCGCTCGACAACGGCGCCGGAGTCGTCGTCACGCTCGAGGCCGCCCGCGCCCTCGCCGCGCTCGCGCGCGAGACCGGCCGCGGCTTCGCGCGCCGCCTCCGGTTCTGCTTCTTCGCCGCCGAGGAGATCGGCCTGCTCGGCTCGTGGGAGTACGTGCGCCGCCACCAGTCGGAGCTCGACGCCATCGCCTTCATGCTCAATCTGGACACGTCAGGCCGCGGCGCGCCCGGCACCGAGTCGCTCGCGGTGACGTCGGATTCGTCGCTCGTCCCCTACTTCCAGCGCGTTACCGACGAGATGGGCTACCCCATCGACGTGCGCGAGCGCTTCTCGTCCGCCTCGGACCATTTCCCGTTCGCCATGAACGGCGTCCCCACCGCCGGGATCGGCTCGACGCAGACGTCCGCGGCCGTGGCCGGCCTCGTCGGCCGCGGCTGGGGACACACGCCCGCCGACACGTTCGACAAGGCCAACGCCAAGAGCCTCCAGGCCGCCGCGATGGTCACGGCCCGCATCCTGCTACACGTGGCCCAGGCCGGCGACTGGCCCGTCTCCCGCCGCGCGCCCGAAGACGTCGAGGCGCAGCTCCAACAGGCGGGGATCCTGGAGCACCTCAAGCAAAGCGGACGATGGCCTCCCCCCAGATAGCGCGCGCAGCCGAGCACAAGCACACCAACCGCCTGGCGCGGGAGACCAGCCCCTACCTCCTGCAGCACGCCCACAACCCGGTCGACTGGTACCCGTGGTCGCCCGAGGCGTTCGAGAAGGCCCGCGCCGAGGACAAGCCGCTCCTCCTCTCGGTCGGATACTCCGCCTGCCACTGGTGCCACGTGATGGAGCGCGAGTCCTTCGAGGACGAAGACACCGCGCGCCTCATGAATGAGCGCTTCGTTCCGATCAAGGTCGACCGCGAGGAGCGCCCCGACGTCGACGCCATCTATATGGAAGCCGTCACGTCGGCCACCGGGCACGGCGGCTGGCCCATGACCGTCTTCCTCCTGCCCGACGGCAGCCCGATGGTCGAGGAGGTCGACCGCGCGCGACCGGGCGACGGGAGAGGCGGTCAGCGACCGGGCCTCATGTTCTACGGCGGCACGTACTTCCCGAAGGAGCGGCGCTACGGCATGCCGTCTTTCAGGGACGTGCTCATGGCCGCCTCGGAGGCCTACGCCCAGCGGCGCGAATCCGTTCTGCGCGGCTCGGAGCGCTTCCGCGCCGGCCTGGGAGAGCGCGCCATGCTCACCCCGCGCGACGGCGCGGCGCAGCTCGACGCGAGCGTGCTGGCGCAGTCAGAGCGCGCCTTCGCCGCCTCCTTCGACGCGACGTGGGGCGGCTTCGGCCGCGCCCCCAAGTTCCCGCAGCCCATGGGTCTCGAGGCCCTCCTCCGCGCCTGGCGTCGCTCGCAGAGCTCCCACTCGCTCAAGATGGTCACCCACACCCTCGACAAGATGGCGCAGGGCGGCATGTACGACCACCTCGGCGGCGGCTTCGCCCGCTACTCGGTCGACGAGCGCTGGCTCGTCCCCCACTTCGAGAAAATGCTCTACGACAACGCGCAGCTCGCGCGCTGTTACCTGCTCGCCCACCTCGCCACCGGGAACGCCGGCTACCGCCGCGTCTGCGAGGAGACGCTCGACTACGTCGTGCGCGACATGACCTCGCCCGAGGGCGGCTTCTACTCCGCCGAGGACGCCGACAGCGAGGGCGAAGAGGGCAAGTTCTACGTCTGGACTCCGGCCGAGCTCGCCGCGCTCCTCGGCGACGAAGACGCGCGCATCGCCGGCGCCTGGTTCGACGTCACCGACCGCGGTAACTTCGAGCACAAGAACATCCTCAACACGCCGCGCTACCCCGACGTCGTCGCCCACACGCTCGGGATCTCCGAGGAGCGCCTCCGCGAGGTCGTCGCCCGAGCGCGCCACGTCTTGTTCGAGGCGCGCGAGCAGCGCGTCCGTCCTGGCCGCGACGACAAGGTGCTCACCGCCTGGAACGGCCTCATGCTGCGCGCCTTCGCCGACGCCGCCGCGTCGCTCGAGCGCGACGACTACCTGCGCGTCGCGATCAAGAACGCCGATTTCGTTTTGGCCACGCTGCGCACTCCCGCCGGCCGCCTCCTGCGCTCCTACAAGGACGGACAGGCCAGGTTCAACGCCTACCTCGAGGACTACGCCTTCTACGCCGCCGGCCTCCTCTCGCTCTACGAGGCAACCTTCGAGCTGCGGTATTTCGCCGCGGCGCGGGAGCTGATCGACGTTGCGGTCGAGCAGTTTGCCGACGACGAGGGCGGCGGCTTCTTCGACACGTCCGCCGACCACGAAGCCCTCGTCACGCGCCCCAAAGACCTCTACGACAACGCCACACCCTCCGGAAACTCGGTCGCCGTCGAGACGCTGCTTCGCCTGTCCGACCTGACCGGCGATCCGGGCTACCGCGGGCGCGCTGAGCGTGTCCTGATCTCGCTCGCCGCCCCCATGGGCCAGCACCCCACCGCCTTCGGCCACCTGCTCTGCGCCTACGACTTCGCGCTCGGTCCCGTCAAGGAGATCGCCATCGTCGGCGACCCGACGTCCGCGGACACGCGCTCCCTTGTCCGAGCCCTCCACCAGCGCTTCCTCCCCAACAAAGTCGTCGCCCTCCGCGGCCCCGACGACCCCGTCGCCGAACAAGCCATCCCCCTCCTCGCCGACCGGCCACTGCAGGGTGGGCGCCCCACCGCTTACGTCTGCCAATCCTTCACCTGCAACCTCCCCGTGACCACCCCCGACGACCTCGCCGCCCAGCTCGACTCTCGCTGATACGCTCTGGCCGATGACGGCCACTACCTCCTCAACCTTCACCTCTCCCCTCGCCGAGGCGATCTCCGCCGACGTCCTCGCCCGCTTCCTGCGCTACGTCCAGATCGACACGCAGTCCCGCGAGGGCTCCGACAGCTACCCCAGCACCCCGAAACAGCTCGACCTGCTCCGCCTCCTCGCCGCCGAGCTGGCCGAGCTGGGGCTCGAGGACGCGCAGGTCGACGCGCACGGCTACGTCACCGCCACGCTCCCCGCCACCCCCGGCGTGACCGCCCCCACCGTCGGCTTCATCGCGCATGTCGACACCAGCCCCGAGGCCGAAGGCGCCAACGTCAAGCCCCACGTCTGGCGCCACTACGACGGCGCGCCGCTTACGCTTCCCGGCGATCCGCGCCAGGTGCTGACTGTCGACGAGAGCCCCGCACTCCGGCAGCAGATCGGCAACGACCTGATCACCTCCGACGGCACGACGCTGCTCGGCGCCGACGACAAGGCCGGCGTAGCCGAGATCATGACCGCCGTCGCGTACCTCAAGGAACACCCCCAGCTGCGCCACGGCCCGGTCCGCGTTGCGTTCACACCCGACGAAGAGATCGGGCAGGGGACGCGCTACTTCGACATCAAGGCGTTCGGCGCCGACGTCGCCTACACCGTCGACGGCTCCGACGCCGGCGAGATCGAGGACGAGACCTTCTCCGCCTCCAAGGTCGTCGTCACCATCCGCGGCCACGGCATCCACCCTGGGTACGCCAAGGGCAAGCTGGTCAACTCGATCAAGCTCGCCGCCCGTCTGCTCTCCCGCCTTCCCGCCGATGCGCTCTCTCCCGAGACAACCGAAGGTCGTCAGGGCTACGTCCACCCCAACGCCGTTCAAGGGGGCGTCGAGCAGACGACGCTCACGTTCATCGTTCGCGACTTCGACGCCGCCCAGCTCGAGCGCCACGAGCGCCTGATCCAGGACCTCGCCGCCGAGCTCCAGCGCGACGAGCCGCGCGCTCACGTCACCGCCGAGGTGTCGCGCTCCTACCGCAACATGAAGGAGTACCTCCAGGACCACCCCCGCACCATCGAAGCGGCCGAAGAGGCCATCCGCCGCGCCGGGCTAACGCCCAAGCGCGCCTTCATCCGCGGCGGCACCGACGGCGCCCGCCTCTCGGAGGCCGGCCTACCCACCCCCAACCTCTTCGACGGCGCCCACGACTACCACTCCGTCCGCGAGTGGGTCTCCGTCCAGGACCTCGCCTCCGCCACCGCCACCCTAATCCACCTATCCCAAGTCTGGGCCGAGTAATGGGGGTTCGGGGGCTACGCCCCCGCTGGGCCGGCCGAAGGCCGGCAAACACCGGCTAGGGGGTCTGGGGGACGCTGCGCTCCCCCAGCAACTACACCTTGGGCGCCGTCTCGAGGACCTGCTTGTACACCCCGTTCCCCTTATGCGCAGCCCCACTCCTCCTGAAGCTCGCCTCCCCCGCCAACACCCCCTCCTCCAGCTCCCGTGACCTCACCTCCCCCTCCCGCCGCGCCGCATACCGCGCCGCGATCCGCCCCAGCTTCTCGTGCCACGAGATCAGCTGCTTCTGCGCCGCCCGCGCCGGCGCCGCCGACGGCGCCAGCCCCGTGATGTCCCACTCTTTCCACAGGACGTCCACCGTCGTCTGGAAGTGGTGGTCCGGCCCGTACACCCCCTCCCGCGCCAGGATCCCCGCCCGAACCGTGTAGCCCGGCATGTCATAGCCCGGCATCTCGAACGTCAGCATCATCTTCGCCAGCGGCTCCGCGTAGTTGGGCTCCACCTCCAGGTGCAGCTTCACCGCGTCCTTGTAGAAGGCGTAGTGCAGCGTTTCGTCCTTCGCCAGACGGTTGAGCGCCCGCGCGAGCAGCGGGTCCTCGGACTTGCACACCGCCGCGACGCGCTGGTAGAAGGCCCGCGTCGCTAGCTCCTGCATCGCGGTGTACGCGATCGCCTCCAGATGGTTCTGGATATTCGTCTCCCACCCCTGACGCACGATCATCTTGCGTAGCCGCGCGCGCTCGCGGTGGTCGCCGTTGTCCCCCAGCAGGAGATACGTCTCCAGCAGCATCGCGTGCTGGTCCTCTTCCGACGTCCAGTCGTAGATGAACTCCTGCATCACCTCCAGCGAGCCCTTGAACATGTAGTGCAGGCCCGTCGTGAACCACGGCAGGTTCACCTCGGTGAACAGCGCCGTCTCCACTGCCAGGTACGCCACGTCGGAAAGCGTCGGCAGCGACTGCGGATCGGCCCGCAGCTCGTCCAGCGGCAGATACTCGTGGTAGCCCCAGTCGATCGCCTTCGCGCGCTCCCGATGACGGGTGTAGAGGTCGCGCAGCTTCGGTTCCAGCGAAGGGATCAGGTGGGCTGACGACAAGCGAGGCTCCTTGTGAACGAAAAAGAGATGAGGCCGGCCGACCTCAGAGCGCAAAGGCTCCCAAGCTTACCGGTAACGCGCACGAAACATGCCGCCCCGGCCCGCACACCCGCTGTGCTACTCTGGGCCGCACGATGGAGTGGTGGCTCTGGCTCGTCCTGGGAGTCCTGCTCCTCGCCGTCGAGCTATTCACGCCCGGCGGCTTCTATCTCCTCTTCTTCGGCGCCGGCGCGTTGCTCACCGGTGCGCTCGCCGCCTCTCGCCTGCCGCCGACTAGCTCGCTCTCGGTGCAGATCGTCGTCTTCCTTGCCGTCTCCCTCGCCGGGCTGCTGCTCTTCAGGAACGCCGTCGTGGCGCGCTTCCGCCGCCGCATCCGCGGCGGGGAGGTCGACAGCCTCTCGCAGGGCACCGCGACAGCCCTGGGGGACATCGCGCCCGGCGCTATCGGCAAAGTCGAGCTGCGCGGCGCGAACTGGACCGCCCGCAACACCGGCGGCGTGCCGCTCGCCCGCGGCCAGCGCTGCACCGTCGAGCGCGTCGACGGCCTGACCTTGTGGGTCCGCGTCGCGGCGGACGAGTACCTGACTGCCCTCCCCGGAAAGGAGCCCGTCTCGTGAGCGGAGCGCTGTTTTTCTTCATCATCCTCGCCATCTTCCTCGTCGTCGTCGTCGCACGCACCGCCGTCGTCGTACCCCAGCAGAGCGCCTACGTCATCGAGCAGCTTGGACGCTATCGCGCCACCCTCAACGCCGGCTTCCACATCCTCATCCCCTTCGTCGACCGCGTTGCCTACCGGCACTCGCTCAAGGAGACCGCCATCGACGTCCCGGAGCAGGTGTGCATCACCCGCGACAACGTCCAGGTCCACGTCGACGGCATCCTCTATCTCAAGGTCCTCAACCCGGAGCGCGCCTCCTACGGCATCAACGACTACAAGTTCGCCATCTCTCAGCTCGCCCAGACCACGCTCCGCTCGGAGATCGGCAAGATCGAGCTCGACCGCACCTTCGAGGAGCGCACCCACATCAACATGCAAGTCGTCGACGAGCTCGACAAGGCGACCGAGCCGTGGGGCGTCAAGGTGCTGCGCTACGAGATCAAGAACATCAACCCGCCCCAGGATGTCCTCGCCGCCATGGAGAAGCAGATGCGCGCCGAGCGCGAGAAGCGCGCCACCATCCTGACGTCCGAAGGCCAGCGCGACGCCGCGATCAACTCCGCCGACGGCGAGAAGCAGCAGGTCATTAAGCAGTCCGAGGCGCGCAAGCAGCAGCAGATCAACGAGGCCGAGGGCGAAGCCTCGGCCATCCTGGCCGTCGCCCAGGCCACCGCCGAAGGCATCCGCCAGGTCGCCTCGGCCATCGAGCAGCCCGGTGGCATGGAAGCCGTCCAGCTCCGCGTCGCCGAGCAGTACATCGGGCAGTTCGGGGAGCTCGCGAAGAAGAGCAACACGCTCGTGCTGCCTGCCTACGTCGCCGACGTCGGCTCGATGATCTCGCTGGCCATGACCGCGATCAAGGCAGAGAGCGCCACACC
>DASTZM010000168.1:0-6394 GCA_035764305.1 Chloroflexota bacterium
CTTTAGGCGGGGGCCGGTGGCCAATGTGGGGGGCGACGCGGGTGACGACGAGGCCGGTGAGGATGAAGTCGTCCCTGGCGCCGGCGCGGATCTCGACGTCGAGGCGGCCGTTGGTGACGCGGACGAGCTCGCGCCACTCGATGATCTCACCAGCGGGGACGCGCAGGGGCGGCGACTCGTGGCGGCCCTGGAGGCGCACAGTCATTGGGCCGTGGTCGCGTGGGGCGGCGGAGCGGTCGGCGAGGATGGCGGTGATCTCGTACTCGCCGTTCGGTAGGTCGACCAGGAACGTGGCGTTGTCGTAGGGCGCTGCGGGGTGGCGCCCCACGAAGTCGGAGTAGAGCGGCTCGAGCGGCAGCGCGGCGGGGCGCGGGCCAGACGCGCGGAGCGTCTTGCCGTCGAGCTTGGGACCCTCGCCGGCGACGAGGCCGTACGTGCCGCCCCAGCCAAAGCCGCGCTCGGGAGAGTAGAGCGTCTGCGGTCCGACAGCGGCGAAGCGCCGCTCGACGGTCTGGTCGTGCAGGTACGGGAGCGGTGGGGTGCCGGTGCGGTTCGAGAGCTGCGGCCCGAAGTCGAACGCGGCGTCGAAGAGGCCGTAGCGCCGGGCCACGTCCTCGACCTCGTCCAGGCGCGCGACGTCGCGCTCGGCGTACTGGGTGTTGTTCTTCCAGTGGCCGTCCTGGTCGTCGGGGCGACCGAAGATCAGGTCGTCCTGGTAGACGCCGTCGGTGAGCGCGACCAGCCGGCGCCACTCCTCCAGTGCGCGCTGCGCAGGGGCCTTCGCGGCGAGCAGTGAGTCGAGGTCGCCGGTGGCGTAGAACCAGGATAGCTCGATCGCCGCGGATCCCTTCGCGGCGTGGTAGCGCGCGAGCTGCGCCTGGATGCGCACGTCGAGCGCGACGCCGCGCAGCTCGCGCGCTGCGGCGTCGTCCGTCGGACAGGCAGTCTGGAGGGCGGCGTCGAGCGCGTCGTCAGCCCGGCCGGCCAGGTCTTCCAGCACGCGTGCTGCGGCACCGGGATCCTGTCGGGCGCCCGGGCGTCCGGCGAGCGATTCGGCGACGCTCTCCTGGGCGCTGGTAAACATGCCCACGTCGCTTCCGGGGACCTGTAGGTAGAGGTCGAGCAGACCGCCCATGTCCTTCTCCGGCCAGTAGCCGAAGACGCTGGCCGAGGGCGAGTGGCGGGCGGTAATGAGCGGCAGGAAGCGGGAGGCGGTGCCGAGCGCCTGCTCGACGAGCGGAGCGGCGTCGTCGCCGACGCGCGCTGCCCACTCGCGGCGCCAGGCGGTGGGATCGGCGTCGCCGGAGTAGCCGAGCCGGCCGAAGAGCGCGTACCACGGCCAGTAACGCTCCTGCTCCCAGCGGTACCAGTCGAGCGACGAGTCCTTGAAGATGCGCCAGACGCCGCCCCGCTGCCCGAACCCCTTGTGCGAGAGCGGCGCGCAGACCTCGAAGCCGACGGCGCCGCCCAGCGTGCTGGCGGCGGCGAATTGCCGGACCCACTCCGGGTCGGCCCACAGCAGAAGCCGGTTGGTGCCCAGGTTCCAGAGCTGGAAGAGGTAGTCAAACGGGCGCTGCCTGCCGCCTGGATAGCGGAGCTGGTCGCCGTAGGAGTGGCGCTTGACGTACCGGTCGCCCTCCTGGAGGAGCGTGGCGTGGTAGGGCAGGCCGTGGTGCTCGGTCCAGAACTTCGTGTTCACGACGACGGGGAGTCCGGTGGCGAGGCCGGCGTCGATCGTGTCGTCAGTGATCGCCTTGGCGCGCAGGTCGAGCGTCACGCGCCTGTCGCCGCTCGACGCCGCGGCGACGCCGTCGAAGATGGCGCGCCAGAAGCGCGCGCCCTCGCCCAGGTGGATGCCCGACTCCGAATTGACACGCAGCTGGACCGCCCTGATGTCGGGCACCGCCTCCAACAGGCGGCGCATGCCGTGGCCGCAGAACGACGCGAGGTTGGCGTCGCCGAGCCCTTCGACCATCGACTTGCCGAAGGTGTAGGCGTGCTGCGACCAGACGCCAAGGGCGAAGTCGATGCCGCGCTCGGCGGCGCGGCGCGCGATGCCGCGCAGGAGCGCGAGGTTCTCGTCGCGCGCCTCGGGGGTGAGGCCGGGAGCCGTGACCTCGGGGTGCTCGGGCACGTCGACGAAGTGGGGATAGGGCGGCGCGAGGTAGGCGGTCTGGTGGCCGTAGGTCAGGGTGAAGCGGTTGAAGCGGTGCAGCGCGAGCAGGTCGAAGTACCAGTCCCAGAACTCGAGCGAGCGGTACCACTCGGCCTCGAGCGCGGCGTGGTGGGGGAAGACGGTCAGGCTGCGCAGGGCGCGCTCGGGGCGGGCTGTCTCTGGGGGGAACAGAGAGAGCAGATCGCCGGCGCGCGAGACCTGACGCGTCAGCTCGACGCGGCGCGCGGCCTCGAGCAGCGCGTACATGAGCCCGCGGGCGTCGCCGCCGACGAGGCGGACGAGCGGTTCCTCGGCCGCGTTCGACCGATCGATGGTGAACGACTCGGCGGCGCCGGGAACGATCGTGGCGTGGAAGGCTAGGGCCGCGTCGTAGCGCTCGGGGACCGATTCGGCGCGGCGGACGGCGCAGCCCCGTGACTCGAGGGCGCGGCAGAAGCGTGCCAGGCCGTGCTGCGCCGGCGCCGCGAGACCGGCGGCGCCGGCGACGATGACGGGGATCACGGGACGGAGACGGGACCCAGAGCAGGATCAGGCGAGGGCCCGGTCTCCGGCGGCGACGCAGTCGCGCAGCGCGACGCGCGGATCGCTGCCCGTGTTGAGCGCCATCTCGAGCGGGGCGCGGGCCATACTGAGGAACTGCAGGCTCTTGGGAGACGCACCCGTGCCGCCCTGGTACTTGTGCCGGTCGCTGCCGATCTTCTGCGCCTCGTCGGCGACGTCGCCGAAGATCTCCATGCCGGGCGCCATGCTCTGCACTTCCTTGCTGCGGTGCCACTTGCGCGCGGGCGGCATGACGGGCAGGTTGGAGGCAAGGAAGGAGGACATGTCGTCGGTCAGCCAGTAGTAGCCCAGCTCGACGGCGAGATCGACGTCTTTGGCGGTCTTGTTGATCGAGATGCAGTTGGTCTCCAGGTGGTAGCCGCGCCGGCCGGAGTAGGGTGACTTGGGCGGCCAGAGGGCGCGCCAGCGGAACTTGCCCTGGACGGCGTCGCGCAGGATGCCGGCCTGGTAGAAGGGCAGGCCGGACATCCCGATCAGGCCGGTGGCGAAGAGTGGGCCGGAGGTGACGCCGGCGTCGGCCTGGACCTGCTTCACCTCGTCGGGGTTCGGGGCGACGCGGTCACGCCACACCAGGCCCCACCAGTCCTCGAACATCTCCTGCGGCTTGCCCCCGTCCTTGCCGGTGGCGAAGCCGGTCTTGAGCGTCTGGCGGTCGTACCACTCAGCGCCCTCGCTGGCGAAGCGGTTGGTCCAGCCCTGGTCCCAGGCGCCGACCTGGCGCTCCATGCCCCACGCCTTGCCGACCTTCAGCTTCCTCGCGATCTCGCGCATGTCGTTGAAGGTCCAGTCCTTCTGGGGGAGTGGGACGCCGGCGCGCTCGAACATATCAACGTTGGCGACCATGCCGCCGACGTAGGCGCCCATGGGGAGCGAGAAGATCTTGCCGTCGGCGGTCTCCTGGTAGTACTTGCTCCACCAGTAGTCGGCCTTGTTGAACTTCTTCTTCTGGAGGTAGCTGTCGAGCTGGACGAGGATGGTGGCGGGCTCGGCGGGCCACACCTCCATCATCACGTCCGGGCCGGACCCGGCGGCGATGGCGGTCTGGACCTTGATGTTGTAGGCGCCGGCGGTGGTGCCCTCGGCGGGGGCGGTCCAGATCTCGACCTCTTTGACGTTGGGGTTGGTCTTGGGGAACTCGACGGTCCAGCGCTTGACGGTGTCGGCGCGCAGGCCGGCGGTCCAGTCGGTGGAGAGCGAGAGCTTCACGGGCTCCTTGCGCTGGATGGCGGCGGGGCTGCCGGCGGCGCCGCCGCAGGCGGTGGCGCCGATCCCGCCCAGGGCGGCGGCGCTCGTGACGACCTGTCGTCTGGTGATTCTCATGGGTCCCTCCATCGCGGACCATAGTAGGCGCGAATCGCGGGGGCGGCGTTGTACGGGCTTAATGACGAATTGGACGTTTTTCAGGCGGCGCCGGAGGCGTGAGCGCGCCGGTAGCGGCCCGGGGAGGTGCCCTCGTGGCGCCGGAAGACGCGGACCAGGTGCGCCGCGTCGAAGAAGCCGGTGCGCCGAGCGATCTGGTCGAGCGGCAGGTCGGAGGCGACGAGGAGGTCGCGGGCGCGCTCGAGGCGGTAGCGCGCGACGAACTCGTGCGGGCCGACGCCGGCGGCGCGCTTGAAGGAGGCGGAGAAGTACGCGGGGTGGAGATGGACCGTATCGGCGAGGTCGCGGAGCGTGAGGCGCTCGCCGAAACGGCGCTCCACGAGGGTGAAGACGGGGCGGAAGCGGAGCAGCTCGCCGCCGCGGGCGCCGCGGGCGAGCGCCTCCTTCCAGAGCAGGTCGAGCAGCCGCAGGCAGTGCGAGTGCACCGCCAGCTGGTAGCCGGGGATGCGCCCGGCCAGGTGGTGCGCGATGGCGTGCGCCGAGGCGGCGAATTTGGGCCGGCGCAGGGCGGAGGGCATGAGCGAGACGGGCAGTCCGCACACCTCGGCCACGTCGAGGACGCCGTGCAGCTTGGCCTCGAAGTCGATGACGTAGGCGCTGAGTGGGGCGGCGGGGTGGTGGCGGGCCTCGTGGGGCGTGTGGGGCGGGACGAGGACGACGCCGCCGGCGGCGAGGGCGTGCGACCGGTCGCCTATAGAAAAGGAAGCGGCGCCGTCGGTGGCGACGAACATGCGGTAGTGGGGGGCGCTGGTGCGGGCGAGGCGCCAGCCGGGTGCGAAGGCGTACTGGCCGGCGGCGAGCACGGTGCAGCGGATGCTGGAGAAGAGCTCGTCGTCGGGCTCGACGCGCGCCTGGGGCGCCACGGGACCATGGTACGCTGCGCCGCGATGGCCGGGGGCGTCGGGAGTACCGGGGGAGGCGTCGCGGACGGCGGGTACGCGCGGCCTGAGCTGCTGGTGGAGACCGAGTGGCTGGCGGCGCACCTCGACGATCCCAGGCTGCGGATCGTGGACGCGGAGTACCCGCACGCGTACGCGCGGGCGCACATCCCCGGCGCGGTGGGGCACGCGAGCGAGAACGTGCACCTGAAGACGGCGGCGGGGGAGCCGTTCCTGATGCCGCCGGAACAGTACGCCGAGACGGTGGGGCGGATGGGGATCGGTGACGACACGGCGGTGGTGGTGTACGACGGCAGCTCGAGCCTGCTGGCGGCGCGCTTCTGGTGGACGCTGCGCTACTACGGGCACACGAACGTGCGGCTGCTAAACGGCGGCTGGCACAAATGGCTGCTGGAGGGGCGCCCGGCGACGATGGAGGTACCGAAGGTGGAGCCGGCGCGGTTCACGCCCCGCGTGGACGAGTCGGTGCGGACGACGTGCGACTTACTGGTGGACGCGGTGGGCCGCGACGGCGTGGCGCTGTTGGACGTGCGCAACCGGAGCGAGTACACCGGGGAGAACACGCGGGGCAACCAGCGGCGGGGGCACGTGCCGGGGGCGGTGCACCTGGAGTGGACGGGCTTCATGACGGATGACGCGCGGAAGGCGTTCAAGCCGGCGTCAGAGCTGCGGAGCCTGCTGCGCGAGCGGGGCGTCACGCCGGATAAGCGCGTGCACGTCTACTGACAGGGAGGGATCCGTGCGGCGCACGGCACGTTTGTCCTGACCCTGCTGGGGTACGACCGGGTGAGCAACTACGACGGCTCGATGCGCGAGTGGGCGAACCGCGAGGACACGCCGCTTGTCGTCTAGCGAGGTGGAGGCGGCGTCGCCAGGGGTGGAGGTGCGGCCGTGGCCGCGGGAGGATGGCGGGTTTGGGCTGGCGCTGCACGAGGGGGAGCGGAAGGTGGCCAGTCTGGAGGTGGGGCGGTACGCGATGCGGCTGTGCGGCGGGGAGGTGACGATGGGTGGGGTGGCAGGGGTGGTGACGCACCCGGCGCACCGGCAGAAGGGGCTGGGGGCGACGATGATGCGGGCGGCGGTGGCGCGGATGCGGGAGGAGCGCTATCCGCTGTCCATCCTGTTTGGGGTGCCGGACTTCTACCACCGGTTTGGGTATGTGCCGGTGCTGCCGACGTACACGCTGACCGTGGCGACGCGTACCCTGGAGCGGCTGGTCGACGGCGGTGTGGACGCCGGCGGGGGTGTAGGGGGCGGCAGTGGAAATGGCGCGCGGGGTGCGCCGGCACGCGTGCGCGCGGCGACGGCGGAGGATGGGCCGGCGCTGACGGCGCTGTACGAGCGTGCGAATGCGGCGCGGACCGGCACGCTGCGGCGT
>DASTZM010000169.1:0-3109 GCA_035764305.1 Chloroflexota bacterium
AATCGCCTGTACAGCGACGAAGAGCTGCTAGGCGCCGTGCGCATGGCGCTGCGCCGGGCGGGGACGATCGCCGACGCGATCCAGGACGTTCGCGTGGCGCAGGGGGCGGTGTGCGTTTCACTGCTCGGCGGGGATGAGGCAGCGAGAGCGCGCGGCGAGATCGAGCGCGTGTGCCGCGCGGTGGACGGCGTGCGTGCGACGTCGGTCGTGACGGCCGCGTAGGCGCGCGGGGCGGGGACCGTTAGCGGTGCGAGCGGAGGTCGATGTCGCCGGCGAGCGACTCGGAGACGCCGACGAGGATGCCGCCGACGAGTGGGACGAGCGCGACGGCAAGCGTGCCGAGCTGCGGCTCGGCGGCGATACCGGCGACGAGGCTCAACGCGGGGGCGAGGGCGGCGAGGAAGACGGCGCCGCAGACGGTGACGACCGGCACGAGCGGCTCGGTCCACCACCAGATCGAGTCACGGCCGCGCTGCCAGGCCTCCACCGCGTCGCGGCGCCGCGCGACGAGCAGGTCACGACCGAGGAGCGGCGCGGGACCGAACTGCTCGACGGCGCGCTGCTCGGCAAGCGGACGCGGGACGCCCTGCAGCATGTGATCGCGCACGGCGGCCTCGAGGTCCGCGCCGATCTGTTCCAGCAACGCGGCGCGAGCGACGCAGCCGAGCGGGGTGTAGATGCCGTTTGCCTCGAGGGCGGGGTCGAGCTGCCCCTCGAGCGACAGCGCGAGCGAGCTGAGGTATTCCTCCAGTGGACCGGACCGACGTGCCTGCCCCACGGTGCTGCCTCGCTCGACGATTATGCGCGCTTTGACCCCAGCAGTGGCTGCGCGGCATCGTCGCCGTGCCCGATGACCTGCAAGATACGGAGCGCGAACTGGCGCCAGCGGCCGGCGGCCTGCTTGGCGGCGCTGCGCCCCTGTGGGGTGAGCCGGTAGACGCGCCGGCGGCGCTTTCCTCCGGGCGGATAGGGCTCCCAGACGCCCTCGATCAGCCCGTCACTCTCCAGGCGCTGGAGGGCGGGGTAGAGGCTGCCCCAGGAGCCGGTGAAGAAGCCGCCGCTGCGGCGCTCGATCTCCTTGGCCAAGCCGTAGCCGTGCAGTGGACCATCGCCCAGTACAGAGAGGACGAGCGCCGGCGTGGTGCCGGACGGCAGGTCACCGCTGGCCCCATGCGCTGCGGTTTCGGCCCTAGCCATCTGGGTATCTCCTTGGTCCGGTGCGCCGCGGACACGCCAGCCCGCTATATCGTCCGCTGATACCTTACGCTCGGAGGTACAAGCTCGTCAAGCCGACCGGGAAGGCGCCGGTCGCCGGGGCCGGATGGACCTAGACGTTGGAGCGTCCCTGGGAGCCGTCGACGGGGACGCAGGCGCCAGTTACCCAGGAGGCGCGGGTAGAGCACAGGAAGGCGGCGACGTCGGCGACTTCCTCCGGGGCGCCGAAACGGCCCCACGGGAGCTCCTGCTTGACAAAGGCGGCGATGCCCTCCGGGTCGGCCTTCTGGCGGCGGTCCCAGCTGCCGCCGGGGAAGAGAATGGAGCCAGGGGCGATGGCGTTCACGCGCACCCGGTCGGCTGCCAACTCACGCGCGAGGCTCTTGGAGAGGCTGTTGAGCGCAGATTTGACGGCGTTGTAGCCGGTGTAGCCGCCCGCCTCACGGCCGTAGACGGACGAGATGATGAGGATGGCGCCCCCGCCGCGGCGGCGGAAGTGCGGCACGGCGCGCCGGCTGGCCTCGATGGCCGGATAGAGGTTGAGCGCGACGACACCCTGCCAATCCTGGGCGGTGGTGTCCATGAAGGGCTTGTTGGCGGGCGCGCTGCCGCCGACGTTGTTGACGAGCACGTCCAGGCCTCCGAAGCGCTCGGCGGCGCCGTCGACGAGTGCGGCGACGGCCGCGGGCGCCGTTAGGTCGCCGGCGACGGCGAGCGCTCGGCCGCCCGCCGCGGTAATCTCTTCCGCAACCGCGTTGAGCGCATCGGGGCCGCGGGCCCCGATGGCGACAGCGCACCCTTCCGACGCGAGCTTGAGCGCAATGGCGCGGCCGATCCCTCTGGAGGCGCCGGTCACGGCGGCCACTTTCCCGCGCAGCTGCAAGTCCATTCCGGTGGGGCCTCTTGCTCCGGCGGGCATTCTACGCGCGGCGCTGGCGCACCCGGCGGCGCAGGCGACGGCGATCGCGCTGGCGTCGGTGGCGCTGCGAGCGCCGTTTCTCTCCGTCCCGCTGATCACCGACGAAGGCGGGTATGGATACGTCGCGCACTGGCTGGGACGCGGGCTGGCGCTGTATCGCGACCTGTGGTTCGACCGGCCGCAGGCGATCTTTCTGCTCTACCGGATCCAGATGCACCTACTGGGCGAGAGCACGGAGGCGATCCGGCTGGGCGCGGCGCTGTACAACGCAGCGACGGCGCTGGTCGTCTTTGCGCTGGGTAGCGCCCTGGGCGGCCGTCGCGCGGGTGGGGTAGCGGCGGGCGGGTTCGCGGTGTGGTCGGCGGCGCCCGCGCTGGAAGGGTTCACCGCCAACGGCGAGCTCTACATGGCGCTGCCGGTCGTGCTTTCGATCCTGGCGGCGGTGCGGCGCCGGTGGCTGCTCTCCGGCGTGGCCGCGGGGCTGGCGTGCATGGTCAAGCCGACGGCGGCGCTGTCGTTGGGACCAGCGCTGGCGGTTCTGCTGGCGTGGCGGCCGGCGGCGCTTCAACCTGCACTGCGGTGCGCAATGGGTGGGGCTTGTGCGGTGGGACCGTTCGTCGCGCACGGCCTGCTCACCGACGCGGCGCAGTACTGGTATTCGGTGGTGGGGTTCCGGGTGAGTGCGCACTCCGCGTTCAGCGTGGGCGAGGCGCTGCTGGCCGACCTGCGGCAGACGGCGCCGACCGCCCTGGCAGCCGGCGCGCCGCTGTGGGCGTTGGCCGCGCTGGGCGTGGCGAAGTCGTGGCGCACGCGTCAGGGCGCCGCAATCACAGCGCTGCTCGCCGGAGCGATCGCGGGCGCGGCAGCGGGTGGCTACTGGTACTGGCACTACTACGCCGGGCTGGTGCCGGGCGCGGCACTGGCCGCGGGGATGGCCTGCGCGCGGCAGGGAAGCCCCTGGGGTTCCCGGCGGGC
>DASTZM010000170.1:0-2897 GCA_035764305.1 Chloroflexota bacterium
CGTGATGGCGTAGACGATCCCGACGATCCAGGTGCGCAGCTCGGCCGCGAAGTCCATTGCGCGGCGGATCGTACCGGCTGGCGTGTCAGCTCGGCCGGAGCACGATCTCCTCGCCCGGCGCGGTCTGACGGTCGATCACCGCCCCGGTGCCGAATGGATCGGCGAGCCGCAGCCGCCCGCCGGCTTGGCTCGTGACACGCACCTCCGCGGTGCGTCCGTCCTCGCGCCGCGCGCTGAGCAGGAAGGCACCGTCCGCCAGCAGCCCGTCGAAGGAGACGTCGCGCCAGGCGGGGTGGTGCGTGGGTGCGCCGCCGAAGACGCGCAGCACTCCGCCCGACGGCGCGTTCGACTCGGCCAGCAGCTCGAGCACGGCGGCGCTGGCGCCGAGCGCCGCTTCGATCTGCATGATGCTGGGGTTGCCGGTGCGCACCGTGAATCCGCGCGCCACGGCGTCGTGGGTCGAGGCGTGCCCCGCGCCCATGAAGAAGCGCCGGAACGCCTCTAGCAGGTGCCGCGCGCCATCGCCACTGCCGGCGCGCGCGTGCAGAATGGCGGCCCAGGGCACGCACCAGCCGGTCCACTGCCCCGTTCCCAGCAGCGTCAGGCGGCGCAGGGATCGGTCGACCAACCGCCGGTGCGACTCATCGGCGTGCGGGTCAAGCAGGCCGAAGGGATAGAAGGCGGCCAGGTGGGAGTGGTGCCGGTGGCTCTCCGGCAGCGGCATCTCCTGCCAGAGGTGCAGCTCGTCGTCGACGATCGTGCCCAGCGGTAGACGCGCGGCGACGTCACGCCAGCGGCGCTGGTCGTCGCCGTCGATCCCCAGCATCACCGACGCTTCGAGCAGCGCGCGGCACAGGAAGTGGATGCACGCCAGCTGGAAGCTCGCGTTGCGCCCCCACGCCTTCCCGCCCGAGCCACCGAACTCGGGCGAGACGCCCACCGGCAGACTCAGTCGCCGCTCATCGCCCTCCAGCATGGGCTCGTAGGTGCGCAGCGCACCCCGCAGGAACGGGTAGACCGTGTCGCGCAGGTAGTCGACGTCCATCGAGTGGCGGTAACGCAGCCAGAGCAGCTGACCCGCCCACGCCGTCGAGCCGTGGTCGGTCTGCCCCGTCCAGAAGCCGCCCATGCACGTCCCGCGGTCGTCGACCGCGTGTGGGAGGAGCAGCCCATCCTCGACTCCCACGTACGTGCGCGCGTTCTCGCGCAGCAGCGGCTCCCACTGCTTGAGCATGGACTCGAGTGAGTCCAGGCACTCGAGGTGATTGCCAGCGTAGGCCGGCCAGTAGCACTCCTGCACGTTGACGTTGAAGTGAAAGTCGGCGCTCCACGGTGGGAAGCGGTACTCCTCGACCCACGGCCCTTGCAGACTCGCCGCCGGACTGCCCGGCACTGAGAGCCCCGCCAGCTTGTACAGGCCGAAGCGATACAGAAACGTCGCCGTCTCGTCGGCGAGCGTGACTCGTGGCGCACGTGCCCACCACTCGCGCCACCAGGCGGCGTCCCCGTTGGCCAGCGAGGCATAGCCCCGCGCCGCGGCGGCCGCAAGCTCGTCCCGGGCCCGTTCCACCGCGGCGCGCTCGGACTCGCCGTACACCGCGGCGACGAAGAGCTCCGCCGCGCGCCCCGCCGGGCGGCGGAGCCAGCCGACGCACAACGCCGGCTCGTCCGGCCTGACCTGCACCCACCCGCCCGAGTCGGCATCGCCGAACGTGCGCGCCTCTGGGAAGCCGTGGGCCGCGAGGTACGTCAGCACCTCGGGCACATCCACCGGGCGCGGCACGACCGTCGCGTCACGCGCGCCGTCGCCATCGAGCCGCAGCGCGAAGATCGGCCGGTCGCGCAAGACGATGGCCCGCGCCTGCAGCAGGCCCGGGCCGACGGGTGCCACGAGGTGCGCCTCGCCGCGGTCGAGGTCGAGCCAGCCCTCGCGGAGCGCGGCGCCGTTGGGAAGACGGAGGTCGACGCGCCCCATCGGCAGGCGCGTCGGCCGGTCCGGACGCGGCCCGTCAGGGCTTTCCCGCCCCTCGAAGACGCGGCGCAGCGTTGCCTCGTCGCCCGCCTCCAGCCAGCCGCGCAGCTTGGCGTACGTCGCCTCGGCCGGCCACGTCCAGCCGCCGCCGTGCTTCCAGTAGTCGGCACGGTTGACGGTCAGGCGGAGCGCATCGTCGGCGCCCCACACCAGGGCGCCAAAGGTGCCATTGCCCAGCGGGATCCCGTCATGGCACTGCGCCGCCGGGAAGCGCCACTCGGGTGCGTCGAGCGCGCTGCGCCGCTCACCGCGGTTCTCCGGGACGTCCAGCAGCCCCGGCACGGCCGACATGGGGGCCACTCTTACCAGATTTCATCCGCCGGCGATGTCACGAGCGTATGATGGGCGACGGTTTGGAATCTCCTTCTTCGGTCGCTCGGGTCGCGCCCGCCGCTGCCGCCGAGCTCGGGCTCTCGCAGGGCGTGTCGCGCTTCACACCCGTGCGGCAATTCACGCTCCTGGTCGGCGCCGCGCTGATCGTCGGCACGCTCGCGCTGGGCGGCGCGCTCGCCTGGCTGCTCCAGCGTCACCTGGAACAGGAGACGATCAAGCTGACGCAGCAGGAGGTGGAGGTCCACTTCCGGGACGTCTTTGGGGACAGCGTCTTCACCGGGCCGCTCGACACGGCGGTGGCGGCGCGCTTCGACCCGATGGTCAAGACGCACTTCACCATCTACGACATCGTCCAGCTGCGCCTCTACACGACCAACGGCCAGATGATCTACAACTACCTGCCCGGGCTCATCCCGCCGGCCGGAACGCCCCCCGAGGCGTTCGCGCAGCAGCCCGTTGGCCTGTCCGAGGAGCACCTCTCCCATATCCGGCGCGCTTCCACCGGCCAGGGGCTGACCGAGCGCACGTCCAT
>DASTZM010000171.1:0-3375 GCA_035764305.1 Chloroflexota bacterium
CGAGCGCCACTTCCGTGCCACCCATGAGGGGCACGAACAACGCTTGAAACGCTAGCGCCGCACTCGCCACATACCTCCCCGCCGTGATCCACGGCCGCCACTTCCGCCGAGGCGTCACGAGCGGCACATCAAACAATCCTGATGGGCCGCCCCCCGGTGGCCCGTGTGCGCGTCCTTGCTGCATGCGTGCTTCCTCCTGGCTGGTGACCCCAGCTCCCTGAGAGACCCGCCACCATCCCCACCGCCGCGCGCCGGGCATGCCGCGACGCTGTTGGTCCCGGTGGGAAGGCGGGTTCATCCGCCGGTCAGCCTACGTCCCTTGACGGCCCCGCGCCACTATCCGCCAGATGGCTGAAACGCTGGCGTAACGGCCCCCCGGATCCGCGTCAACGATTCATCAACTTCGTCTGCCCACCACCGCCCGTGGCCTCCACCCGCCACGTCGCACCCGTGCCGAGCACCCGTTGCGACGGCACGACAACGGAAACCTGTGGGAATTCTTCACATCCACCAGACGGCGACCGGCAGCTACGGTCAGCAGACGGGGTGCCGTTACAGCCGCGTTACGTCAGGCTGCGAACCGGTTGCATCCCACCGGGCCACTCGCGGGTACTGAGCGGCCGCGCCACAGATAATCGACCCCGCGTGTCCACCGTACCCACGGAGCCCACTGACCCGGCTCCACCGCGCGTCCTCGCCATCACCAACCAGAAGGGCGGCGTCGGCAAGACCACCACCGCCATCAACCTCGCCGCCGCGCTGGCAGACTTCGGCCATCCCACCCTCCTGATCGACCTCGACCCCCAGGCCCACGCCACGATTGGCCTCGGCATCGACCCGGCCGCCCTCCCGCACACCATGTCCCACGTCCTCACCGCCGACACCCCCTTGGCCGACGTCCTCCAGCCCACATCTGCCCCCAACCTCCAGATCGCCCCCGCCCACATGGACCTCGCCTTCGCCGAGGAATCGCTCAGCAAGGCCGTCGGCCGCGACGTCCGCCTCAAGAAGCGCCTCGAAGAGCTCGGCCCGCGCTTCGAGTACGTCGTCATCGACTCCCCCGCCCAGCTCAACCTGCTCACCATCAACACGATGGCCGCGGCCACTGAGGTGGTCGTCCCGCTCCACAGCCAGTACTACTCGTTCGTCGGCCTCGCCCAGCTCCTGGAGACGATCCGCATGATGCAGAGCTGGGTCAACCCCGCCCTGGTCATCGCCGGCGCGCTCGTCACCCAGTTCGACAAGCGCAGCGCCCTCCACCGGCGCGCCCTCGAGCGCCTGCGCACCGAGCTCGACGGCCAGCTGCGCGTCTTCCACACCGTCATTCCCCACGGACTCCGCGCTCAGTACGCCGCTGAGTACCACAGCCCCGTCGTCCGCCTCTTCCCCAGGTCGCCGGTCGGACGCGCCTACAAAGAGCTCGCCGCGGAGGTGGCCCATGTCCAGCCCGCCTAGGTCCGCCCGCGGCGCCGTACTTCCGGCGCACGCCTCACGTCCCGGCGCCACATCACGACCGGGCGATCAGATCTGGTCGCGCCTCTTCGCCGACCCGTCCGGCGTGCGCGCCTTTCCCGACGCGCGCCGCATCCCGCTCGACCTGATCGACGACAACCCCGACCAGCCGCGCACCTCCCTCGCCGGGATCGACGAGCTGGCGGCGCAGATCGCCGAGTACGGCCTGCTCCAACCCATCGTCGTCTCGGGACCAGTCGACGGCCGCTACACCCTCGTCGCCGGACACCGCCGGCTCGCCGCGCTGAGACTGCTTCGCTCACAGGCTACCCCCAACGGCGCCACCTGGGACGACATGCCGGCGGTAATTCGCAGCGTCCAGACCGCCGACCGCCTCATCCTCGCCGTCGCCGAGAACGTCTCCCGACACGCCCTGACCGACGCCGAGATCGTGACCGCCGTTCGCCTGCTGCGCGATCTCCACCAGTGGAGCCAGTCCGAGATCGCGCGCCGCCTCGGCGTCAGCCGCCAATGGATCAGCCAGTACTTCCAGGGGATCGAAGATCCCGAGCTCGCCCAGCGCATCCAGTCCGGCGAGCTGAGCACCGCCAAGGCCTACGAGGTGCGCCGCGCCAAGACTCCCCGCGCCCGCCAGCGGGCGCTCGACGCCGCCCTGCGCGGCGCGCCGCTGCAGGACATCCGCCGCGTTGCCGGCGACGGTGGCGGTGACATCGCCCCGACCTCTGTCCCCACACCCGCCCCAGCCGCCGCAACCATCGAAGACCGCGGCGCGGATGATCCAGTGTCCAGTGACTTGACAGCGCCCGCGGCGCGCGGCGGCGCGACCGAGATCGAGCTGACCGCGCTCAGGACGACCGAGCTGGTCCGCAGCTGCGTCGCGCGGGGTATCCGCCGCGTGAGGTTGGACACGCTGCTGCGCTCACTCGAAGCGGATCTGAACGACCTCCGCGGCCCCCAGTCCTAACCCTCGCGCAGCTCCTTCAGGAGCCTCACGCTCGTCTCCTCGATCATCTCCCCCGCCTCGGGGTTCACCCGGCACGCGCGCTCGACTTCGTAGCCGCCCTCCGGGTACGCCGCCCGCGTCGGTACGTAGCCCGCGCTCCCGTCGGTGTACCCCGCCACCGCCGTCCAGGGAAACGGCGACGCTTTCTTGATCGCCATCCCGATCTCGCAGAACAGCTCGGTCGGGTTGGACACCAGCGCTACCTCGCCGATCCGCAGCGCACCGATCTCCGCCGCCACCGGCGGCAGCGGTTCGCCACCCTCCAGCGCGGCCAGCCCCCGCCGTGCCCGCTCGAGCGTGCGCGTATTCCAGACGCGTGACCCCGCCCCGTCCGGCACGCCGTCACGGTCCAGCCGCTCGCGCTCTGCCTCCAGCCGAGTCACGCGCTCCCGTCCCGCTTCGAGTGACACCGGCAGCAGCCCCGGCAGCGCCAGCGCCTCACGCGCGGCGCGCAGCGGCAGCCCATCCACCGGCTCCGCCAGCAGCGCCACACGCGCCGCCTCCGCCCCCAGCGCGTTCCCCAACCGCCGCGGGTGATCCCAGTCCGGCCCCATCAACGACGGGTTGATGTTCCCGCACGCACCCTGCACGTACAGCGCCGTGCCACTCACCAGCCGCTCCACCACCTCCCGCATCACCCCCATGAAGTCCGCCGACATGAGGCGAATCTGCGAGCTGAGCGACACGCCGTGACACGCGTAGTGCACCAGCACGGCCACCGGATCCGCGCCGCGCCGCACCCACCCCACCGGCGCCCCAGGGGTTGGCGCCTCCCCGTCCGCCGCGTCGAACCGCCACACCTGCACCTCCGAATCGAGCGCCCCCTCGGGGTGCTGCCCCAGCACCAGCCGGCCATCGTCCTTGCGCTCCCGCCGGTTGATCCCCACCCGCACCGCCCC
>DASTZM010000172.1:0-2200 GCA_035764305.1 Chloroflexota bacterium
GTTGCTCATGATCGAGGTCCGCACCGGCATCACGTTCACCGACGGACTGAGCATCGACGCGTCGAACGTCATCACCGCGAACCACACCGACCTGGCCCAGGCGGCGCTAGATGGGATGAGCCTCCCGGCGGCGGACCGAGCCGCCTTCGTTGCGGACTTCACCTGGACCGATCCGCAGAAGGAGGCGTTCTCCGACCAATTGCAGGCCCGGGTCGAAGGCGCATGGAGCGCCCAGTTCCTGTTCGGCTGTACGCGTCCCGGCTGGGAGAGCATGTTTGCGGTCCCGATCGTGGACGTGGACGTGCACGAGGGCGCCGTGGGCGACGGCGACCACCTGCAGACCACCACCTACAAGGTGCCCGACGGCGGCACCTACAGCGTCGGCGCCTTCGTGCAGAGCCAGGGCGACCAGGATCCCTTCAACAACCAGCTCGTTATGTCCAGCACTGACGTCGATGAGACGCCGCTCGACCAGAGCTTGCTCCGCAAGACGGTGCTTTTCGCGCACGACTCTGCCGTGCTGACCCCGGATGCCATCTCGCTTCTGCGCGCCTTCGAGCGTGACTTCCAGGACGCCAACCTCGATCTGACCAACCCCGTCGAGCTGACTGGTCATGCGTCGTCGCCGGGGGACGAGGAGTACAACTCTCGCCTCGCCCAGAGACGCATCGACGCCGTGCGGGACCAACTCTCCGCCTTTGGCTTCACGGGAATCAACGAGCGGGTCACGACGCAAAACCTGGGCGAGGAGGGAGCGACCGAAGATGCCGAGTGGCGCCGCGTCGATCTCGTCGTCGGCAGCGGCGAGGGTCAGCTGGTCGCCGCGCACGAGTTCGGACACGTCTTCGGACTGATGGACGAGTACGTCAGCAATGACGTGAACCCGGGGGGCAGCATCACAGGCTCCGGCAGCGCAGTGGGTACCGCCGTGGGACACGACGCCATGGCAAAGGCGATTGGCACCAGCGGCGCCGTCGCGGAGAACAACGACGACATCATGTCGCTCGGGAATGCCGTCCAACCGAAGCACTACGCCACCTTCGGCTGGGCGCTGGCACAGGTGACCGGGATCGACGAGTGGATCGTCCTGTGATGACCGCCCGGGTAGCCTTGGGCACTCTGGGACTGGCGGCCGCCGCTGCCTGTCGAAGCCTGAGTCCGGGCGCGGACGCGGACGCGGACGCTCAGCGGCAGGAGCCACGAGCGAGCAGCAGCCAGGTGAGCCGGGAGACGAGCATGACAGCGACACAATCGACCGAGGGGCTCCCCCCCGATCTGGTTTCCGCTTCCCCACTGTGGGAGACCCGCATGGAGGCGACGCGCAACAGACCCTTGTCCATCACGCGCCTCTACGAGAATGGCCGCGTGTACACGTGGTCGAACTCGCGGCGCAGGATGGTGGGCGGCCAGCTGCGCCGCGAGGCGGCGCCGTTTGCGTGGCGCCTGGACGCTCAGCTGCGTCCGGAAGGCGTGGAGCGCGTGCGTGAGCTCATCCGCACAGAGTTCCAGCAGCTCCCGCAGGGCAGCCCGCCCGCTCTGGGGCTGGACCAGGGTCTCGTGACGCGCCGCTCGCACCTGGATGGGTTTGACTATTCGATCACCCTCACCAGCTCCGCGACCGGCGATCTTCCCGGAGTCATCCAGGAAATCGAGCGCGCCATCGCCACGAATGTCATCCCCGGGGGGGTGCCGCTCGACCAGTAGAGCCACCTTCGCGGGCGCGGCCATCCTTGGGGGCAGGCCGACCATCGCCGGCGGGGTTTGGCTCTGGGCGGACGTCCCGTTGCCTTCTGCGCCGCTGCTGGTCCTCGAGGCGCGCGCGTTCAAGCGTCTCGCGGACGGACGGGGTTGTGCTTCTTGGTCTCATCGTGTGTCCTCTTGCCGCGCTCCGGGCGACTGAGCGCCGGTACCCCAGCTCCGGCACATATCAGGCCGCGCCCGACCCACGCTACCAATCCCTGGTGATGGTTGTGATCCCGTGGTGCCGGGAGCGTGGTTGGCTAGCAGTGGGTCTGCGCACCGCGGGCCAAGACGCGCCCTTCAGCTGAGGCTGACTGTTGAGCCAGAGCAGCGCTCTCGACCACACGCTCGCTGCCCTTTCCTGCCTGGACCACGCGATCCGGCGCGAGGTGGTTCGGCTACGCCTGGATCGTCCGGCGTCGGGTGACGCCGAGTTCCGTGGGCTCTACGTTTCCGAGGA
>DASTZM010000173.1:0-9405 GCA_035764305.1 Chloroflexota bacterium
CCCGGTCGCGCCTCGAACGGTGGGTGGCCCGTCAGCAGCTCGTACAGCGTCACGCCCAGCGCGTAGACGTCGCTGCGCGCGCCGCCGCGCTCGCCGCGCGCCTGCTCCGGCGCCATGTAGGCCGGCGTGCCCAGCTCGCCCGTCAGCCCGCTGAACGTCAGGCGCCGGGCCCCCTCCACCAGCGCCGCGCCAAAGTCCACGATCACCGGCCGCCCGTCTTCTCCCACCACCACGTTCTCCGGCTTCAGGTCGCGGTGCACCACGCCGTGCGCGTGCGCGTACGCCAGCGCCGCCGCCAGCCGCCGCACGATCCCCACCGCCTCGTCCGCCCGCAGCGCCCCGCGCCGGCGGAGCACCTCCCGCAGCGTCTCCCCCGGCGTGCGCTCCAGCGCTAGGTAGGCGCGCCGCCCGTCGCCGTCGCTGTCGATCAGCCGCTCGATGCCCGGATGGTCCAGCGCCCGAAGCGCCGCCACCTCGCGCCGGAACCGCTCGCGCGCCGCCGGGTCCGCCAGCAGTGCCGGCGCCGGCAGCTTCAGCAGCACCGCCCGCCCGTCGGTCGTGTCCCGCGCGGCGTAGATCTCGCCCATGCCGCCCTCGGCGTACAGCGACTCGACCACGAACCGCCCGATCCGCTGACCGAGCATCGACGGCATGACCGGCCCGATCCTACGCGACCGAAGCTACGCGACCGCCGCTGCGCGACCGGGCACGTGCACCGTGACCGCTACGCGACCGCCAGCTTGGGCGCCCTGGGCGCCGGTGGGGACTCCACCGTTTTCGAAGTCTGCGGCGCCTTGTCGGACGCCAGCACGTCCCCCGCGCGCAGCGCCAGCCACAGCGTGAACTGCGCTTCCGGAGCCCGCACGTCCACGCCCAGCGCCTCGCCGATCCGCTGCAGGCGGTACAGCACCGTGTTGCGGTGCGTGTGCAGCCGCTGCGCCGTCTCCTGCGGGCTGCCGCCGCACAGCAGGTACGCCTCCAGCGTCCGCAGCAGCTCCCCGCCGCTCCGGTCCTCGGAGAACAGCAGGCCGCCCAGCGTCTCGCGGCGGAAGCCCTCCAGCTCCGCCGGCGCGGTCGCGGCCAGCACGCGGTACACCCCCAGCGGCCCGAAGTACGCCGCGCGGTGCCGCCCGCCCAGGCGGCGCGCCACCGCCAGCGCCTGGAGCGCTTCGCCGTAGGCGCGGGGGACGTCCTCCGGCCGCGCCGCCGCGCGGCCGATCCCCGCGTAGATGAAGCCCTCCGGTGTCGCCGCGCGTCCGCCGCGCGCCGTGGGGACCGCTGCGCCGCGGTCCGCCAGCGATGCGTGGAGGCGCGCCGCGGCCGTATCCAGCGCCGCCTCGGTGGGGACCGGCGCCACCACCGCGCTCCGTCCATCCCCCAGCGCCGCCGAGAGAAACGCGTGCGGCAGCGGCCCCCCCAGCGGCGCCGCGCCGCCGTTGGGGAGCGCCCCCGCCAGCGTCGCCAGCTCCGCGTCCCCCATCACCCCGTCGCTGTCGATCACCACCACCGCGTACGGCGGCGCCAGCGTCAGCCCCAGCTGCATCGACCGCGTCGCCAGCTCGCCCGGGCCCAGCCGGCCGCCCAGCCAGTCGTGCACCAGCGACGCGACCGCGCTGCCCTGCGCCTCCCAGGCCGTGCGCGCCCGCAGCACCTCGATCGACGCCGCCAGCGCCGCCGCGCTCAGCGCCAGGCGCGTCTCCGCCCCGCGCGACGGCTCGGTCGCGATCAGCGAGAGGTAGCCTGCCACCTCTCGCGGGCCCGCGCTCCCCGTAGGGCCGCCCCGCCCCGCCCCGTTCCCGCGGCCGCCCGTGTGGACCGGCACCACCAGCCGCCGCCACGCCGACGCGGCCCCCGTCTCGTCCGCCCGCAGCGGGAGCGACGCCACGTCGTCCGCCTCGTCCCCGGCGGGCAGCGACGCGCTCCAGCGCTGCAGTGGCAGCCGCGCGGCGCGCAGGATGGCCGGGATCGCCTCGTCCGGCCCGGCGCCGCTCGGCGCCAGCTCGGCCGGCGGCGCCCAGCCGCCCGGCGGCGCCGCCCACGCCGGCGGCTCCAGCGCCGCGGGCACCTCCCACGCCGCTGGCTGCCCCGTCACCGCCGCCAGCCGCTCCACGATCGCGCCGATCCCGCTCCCCGCCAGCGCCAGCTGCGTGAACTCCTGCTGCAGCTCCTGGCTGCGACGCAGCAGCGCCTCGCGCTGCCCCGCCAGGTGCCGGTGCAGCGCCAGCTCCACCTCTTCCGGCGTGCTGCCCGGCGGCGCCGAAAACAGCGCCAGGCCGTGCGCGTCGGCCGCGCGCGCCGCCCCCTCGAGCGACCCGTCGTCTCCCGCCGTCCCCCCGGCGGCGCCCAGCAGGACCAGCGCCGCGATGCCCGCCTCCGCCAGCTGCGTCACCAGTCGCGCCAGCTGCGTCGTGGGGTCCATCTGGCGCACCAGCGCCACCGGCACCAGCGCGATCTCGCCGCCGTGCAGCGCGGGGAACGCCGGCACGCGCGCGCGGAACGTCGCCGTCCCCGTCACCGGGCGGCCCAGTCCCGCGGCCCCGCCCAACAGGACGGTCCCCCGCGGCAGTGCCTCCCGCGTTTCCCCTACCGTGATCGCCGCCATGTGCATCCCGCCCAAATGGCGGGCTCGCCGCTCCCTGAGGGAGATACTAGAGCGTCGCCCGCGGTCGTGCCCTCGTCGCTTCCGCCCGAACTCATGCCGTCCGCGTCTGGGCAGTCTGCACAAGCCGCGCGGCCCGGCGCAGCCCCAGGATCCGCTGCGCCCGCAGCGCCACGCCCAGACGCAGCAGCAGGTCGGGGTCGTCCAGCCGCGCGCCCAGCAGCGCTTCCGCCCGGGCGATCCGGTGCCTGACCGTGTTGCGGTGCGTCGCCAGCTGCCGCGCCGTCTCGGCCACGCTGCCGCACCCCGCATAGATCTCGAGCGTCGGCAGGATCTCGCTCTCGGTCGTCAGGTCGTGCACCGCCAGCCGGCCCAGCGTCTCGGCGCAGAACACCTCCAGCTCCTCCGGGCTGAGCGCGGCCAGCAGACGCGACAGCCCCGCGCGCATCTCAGACCGGGACGGGCGCGGCGCGGTCCACCGCCCCGCTCGGATCGATCGCCGCCGCGACCGGGGCCGGGCCCCGCTCGCGCGCCAGCAAGCGCAGCGCCAGCGGCGTGAGCAGCGTCGTCGCCAGCGTCATCGCGATCGCCGCGCTGAACACGCGCTCGTCGACCAGCCCCGCCGTCCGTCCGACCGACGCCACCACCAGCGCCACCTCGCCGCGCGAGATCATCGCCACCGCCACCCACACCGCGTCCCGATGCGCGAGCTGCGACCGCGCCCCGGCGTAGCAGCCGATCAGCTTGCCCACCACCGCCACCGCCGTGACCGCCAGCGCCAGCGCTGGCGCTAGCGCCAGCGCCCCGACGTCGGCCTGCAGCCCCACCCACACCAGGAAGATCGGGATCAGCAGGCCGTACCCCAGCGTCAGCGCCCCCTCGGCTGCCTGCGACTGGAAGCGCGTCCGCCCCACCAGCAGGCCAGCCAGGTACGCACCCGTGATGTCCGCCAGCCCACCCAGCTGCGCCGCCGCCCAGGCGTAGACCAGCACCACCGCCAGCACCAGCGCCAGCAGCGCGTCGCGCGAAAGGTGCGACTCCGCCGCGTGCATCAGGTGGGGCAGCGCCCACAGTCCCAGCACCAGCGCCGCGACCGCGAACGCGACGACGCGCAGCGCGGGGAGCCACAGGCTGCCGCCCTCCCCCACCGCCGCGACGCCCGCCAGGACCATCAGCCCCATCACGTCGTCGACGATCGCCGCCCCCATGATCGTCGTCCCCGCCTTCGTGCGCAGCCGCCCCATCGCGCGCAGCGTCTCGGCCGAGATGCTGACACTCGTCGCCGTCAGGATCGTGCCCAGGAACAGGCTCGGCACGAGTCCCAGCCCGAACCAGGTGCCGACGAAGTACCCCAGGATGAAGGGCACCACCACGCCGCCCGTCGCCGTCAGCATCGCCGCGCCCCCCACGGCCTTCAGCTCGGCCACGCGCGTCTCGAGCCCGGCCACGAACAGCAGCAGCACGACGCCCAGGCTGCCCAGCAGCGTGATCGTCTCGTTCGGCTCGACCCACCCCAGCACGCTGGGGCCGATCGCGACGCCGTACAGCACTTCGCCCAGCACGGGGGGCAGCCCCACGCGCCGGCTCAGCGCCTCCACCAGCTTGGCGCCCAGCAGGATGACCGCGATGCTCAGCAGGAGTGAGGTATGTCCCATGGCTCAAACGGCAACGCCCCGGCCCACCGCCATTGGTGGGCCGGGGCGTCGCGCTGCGTGCCTGACTAGGCGCTCGCCGCCGCGGTGAGGCCGACCGCCGTCGGCGTCGCGGTGGCCACACCCGGGAGCGGACCGCGCTTGGGCATCGGCCACGCGGCCTCACCCGGCACGTCGTCCACCTGGTAGCCCCAGGACCCCATCTCGGGGATGTCCAGACCCGCCAGCTCGACCTCCGGCGCGATCCGGTTGCCCCACACCGCGTCGACCACCTTGAAGAAGGCGTACGAGACGCCGAACGCCCACGCGAAGGCCACCACCATGCCGACGATCTGCGCGATCAGCTGCGTCACGTCGCCCACGATCAGGCCCTTGATCACCGTCCCGCCGTAGTCCATCGTGCCGTCGGCGAAGATGCCGACTGCCAGCTGCCCGAAGGCGCCGTTGACGCCGTGCACCGAAATCGCGCCCACCGGGTCGTCGACCCTGAGCACGCGCTCGACGAAGCCCATCGAGACGCAGACCAGCACACCGGCGATCGCGCCGATGACCAAGCCGGAGAGCGGGCTGACGAAGCCCGAAGGCGCCGTGATCGCCACGAGCCCGGCCAGGAACCCGTTGATGATGTAGCCCGGGTCCCACTTCTTGAGCGTCGCGTACGAGTACGCCATCGCCGTCAGCGTCGAGCCGGCGCACGCGATCATGGTGGAGACGGCCACGATGCCCATGCGCAGGTTGCCGTTGCCCGACGCGCCCAGCGTGCTGCCCGGGTTGAACCCGAACCAGCCGAACGCCAGGATGAACGTGCCCAGCGTCGCCAGGATCAGGTTGTGACCCGGGATCGGGTTGGCCGTGCCGTCCTTGTTGAACTTGCCGATGCGCGCGCCGAGCACCATCGCCCCCGCCAGCGCCGTCCAGCCGCCGACGGCGTGCACCACCCCCGAGCCGGCGAAGTCGACGTAGCCCGAGCCGAGCCCGATCTTGCCCAGCTGCGAGAGCCAGCCGCCGCCCCACACCCAGTTGCCGTAGATCGGGTAGACGACCATCGAGATGAAGAAGCTGTAGATAATGAACGCGCTCGTCTTCCAGCGCTCGGCCATCGCCCCGGTGGGGATCGTCGCCGTCGTGTCCATGAACACCATCTGGAACAGGAACATGACCGCGATCGCGACGTCGTAGGTGCCGTCGGCCAGGAAGAAGCCCTTCATGCCGATGATGCCCCAGTCGACGCCCCCCAGCGGGATCGTCAGCTCCTGGTTGAGCTGCGCCAGACCGCCCAGGTTGCCGACCCCCACCAGCCCGACGCCGCCCATCATGAACGCGAACCCGCAGATGAAGAACCCGGTCATCCCCAGCACGTAGACCAGGAAGTTCATCATCATCGTGTGCATCGCGTTCTTGGCGCGGCAGAAGCCCGTCTCCACCAGCGCGAAGCCCGCCTGCATGAACATGACCAGGTAGCCCGTCACCAGCACCCACACGAAGTTGATCCCCAGCCGGTTCTGGTTGACCAGGCTGGCCAGCTTGTAGGCGAACGGCTCGCTGCGCTGCGCGGCGCTGAAGTCCGCGTCGGTTAGCTCCGCCGGCTTCACGCCTTTGAGGTTCTGCGCCTCCATGCCGATCGTCGTCCCCGCCGGGTCGGGCGCCGGCGGGTCGTCGGCGAACGCCGGCAGGGCGTTCAGCACAAGCATCGTCAAGACCGCGAACGCGGCCACGGCGATGCGAAGGGTGCGCCAAGAGTTCTTCACGACTGGACCTTTCTCCTTGTTCCCGCTGTTCCACTGACTCCGCCGCTTGCGCCGCGCTGCAGCAAGCCCTCTATCCGCCGGCGCAGCGTCTGGCGCGGCGCCCCCGTGAGACAGATCACCGCGAACGCGCCCATCCCCGCCTTCCCACCCAGCCGCACCCCGGTGCGTGTCTCCTCCACCCCGTCGAACTCGTTCCACGCGCGGAAGACCACGCGGTTGAGCGCCAGACCGCGCTCCGTCAGCCGGTACACCGCGGGCATGCCCACCACGACCGCGAACGCGCCGGCGATCCCGATCAGCTCCGCCGTGCGCGAGACGGCGCCGGTCAGCGCCCCGAGCAGCAGCACCACGCTGAGCGCGTACAGGCTGTGGCGGTGCAGGAGCAGCCGCTCGCGGAAGCCCAGCTTGTGCTCCGCCAGCACGCTGCCCGGCGCGTCCTGCCCAAACGGCCCGGCGACGCGCGCCGCCATGATGCACAGCATCCCGCCGATCAGCCCGAGCGTCGCCAGCGACTGCATCAGACCGTCGCCACACCGCGCACGCCGCGCCGCCACCAGCGGGGCAGCCTGGGCAGCGACACCAGTGTCTTGAGCGGCGCGAGCGAAGGCAGCGTGAGGGTGCGCGTGTAGCTGAGCTTCGCCCGCTGCTCTGCTGTCTCCAGCAGCTTGGCCACCCACCGCCGGCTCGCCGGCGTGGGCGCCTCCAGCCTCAGCGCCTCGCGCAGGTCCTCCGCGGCCTGCGGGAAGCACGCCAGCGTGAACCGCAGCTCGCCCCGCTTCGAGCGCGCGATGAAGTCCGTCGGGCCGGCCGCGACGGCGCGGTCGAGCAGCTCTTGGGCGGTCTGCACATCCTTGAGGTGCAGGTGCGCCATGCCGGCGTACGCCAGCCCTGCGGGGTCGTCCGGCGCCTCCGCCAGCAGCGCCTCCAGGTGAGTCAGCGCGCCCGCGTAGTCGGACGCGCGCAGCAGCCCCACCGCGGTCGCGAGCCGGTCGCCCACCGGCGCGGCGTGTGCGTCTTGTGCGCCAGTCACGCCACTGATCGTAGGAGCGGCCCCACGGGCCGCTCCACGTACCCCGCGCACAACGTTGCCGCGGGCCGCTTGTGCGCGGCGCCCTACCCCCGACCGCGCTCCGCGCCGTCCCCGCGCCCGCGTAGCCCCAGCCGCTCCATCAGCATAGGCAGGAGTGCGTCGTGCCCGGCCACAAGCTCCGGGACCCCGTCCGGCAGCGGCACCCAGAACAGCTCGAACAGCGGCCGCTCCGTCACCTCGCCCGCCGCCAGCTGGTCCGACGGATAGACCTCGTAGTTCTGCCAGCGCTCGGGCGGGGTCTCCGCGGTGCACCGCACGTGGAAGAAGTAGCGGTGGTGCAGCTCGGCCCTTCCGTACTCACGCATGTCGCGCCGCCGCTCGCCCAGAAAACCCACCAGCTCCAGCTCGGCCAGCCCCGTCTCCTCGTGCGCCTCGCGCAGCGCGCCCAGGTCGGGCGGCTCGCCCTCCTCCAGCGTCCCGGCCGGCACCTGCAGCCCCGCCTCCGGCGCCTCGGGGTGGCTGAAGATCAGCAGCCGCTCGCGGCCCGGCGCGCCGTGCGTGACGTACGCGAACCCCTTGCGCTTGACCGTGAGCGAGTCGTCGGCTGCGGGAGCGGCGGGCATCCCGGCTGCTTCGTCCACCCCTTACGCCACCCACTCCTTGCGGTACAGCTCGCCGCCCCAGCCGCCCCGCCGCAGCTCCTCGGGGAAGATCGCGCACTTGCCCGACCCCGGGCCGCCCCCCTTCTCGATCAGCCCCAGCACCGCCCGGCGCAGCGTCGTGTCGCGCGGCGCCGTCGCCACGTCTATCTCTTCCCGTCCAAACACGCGCTCCAGCGTGCTGCGCCCGCTCGACGTGCTCGGGAGCAGGTACACCTGCCGCTGGAACCGCACGATGTTGCTCGACGCCGGCATCGGTCCGTCCAGCTGCGGATCCAGCAGCCACGAGCTGCACACGAACGCGACGAACGGCCGCTCGGGCAGGTGGCGCGGGAAGAACGCCAGCGCCCGCGCGAGCGACTCGCCGCACGCGTCGAAGTCCATCGGACTGCCCGCCGGCATGTGGATGTTCAGCACGGGGTCCCGTGGACCGAGCGCGCGCTCCCACTCCTCCAGCGGCAGGCGCCGCGCCTCGTCCAGCGCGTGGCCCAGCGGGGAGATGACCGTACCCACCGCCACGCCGCCCGCCTCCTCCCAGTCCGCCTCCGCCAGCGCCACCACGCGCCGCTCCTGCCGGTGCCGGTAGAACACCGCCCCCACGTTGGCGCGCCCCGGCTCCAGCTGTAGCCGGCCCAGCTGGAAGATCTCCCCCTTGAAGTGGCGGCGCAGCCACGGCAGGTAGCGCGGCGACAGCCCCCACGCGCCGTGCGGCGACCGCTCGCGGTAGTGCTCCATCCAGCGCAGCGGGTCGGTCAGCGTCTCGCGGTACACGTCGTCCGGGATTCCGTGCGCCGCGTAGAACGCGCGCATCTCCGGCAGCCCGGATAGCGCGACGAGCGCGTTCAGCAGGTCCGTCTCCGGGTGCGCCGCGGACGCCAGCTCGGGCCAGTCGCGCACCTCGGCCAGTGGCGGAGGGTCGGTCTCGTACAGCGCCGCCCGGCGCGACAGCGCCACGCCAAGCAGTGTCCCGTCGGCGGCGATGCGCTGCGCCTCGCGCGCCAGCGCCTCCGTCACGTCGGCTGGCAACGCGGCGTCGGCGCTCGCCTCGCGGACGAACGCATCGGAGAGGAAGAAGCGGGTATCGTCCCCGCTCCCAGACCTTGCGGAGGTGGACACGCGCGTGGCGGACAGGTCAGCCGATTCTGAAACCAAGACAGACCGATTCTTCCCGATCCTGCCCTGGAGTCCGCTCCGCGGCTGGGAGGAGCCGTGGCACGAGCCCGCGCACGGGCTGGAGAGCATCGCCGGAGCCGGCTTCACCATCGCCGGGTTCGTGCAGGCGCGCGACCTCGCCGCCTGCCACCGGCTCGGGCTGAAGGCCATCGTCGCGCCGCCAAAGCGGCCGCGCTACATGGGCGACCACTGGCGCGCCCTCGTCGAGACCGGCGCGCTCGACGACCACGTCCGCCAGTGGGTGCGCGAGACCGAGTCGACCCCCGGCAGTCAGGCCGTGGCGGGCTACTTCGTGATGGACGAGCCCGGCGCGAGCATGTTCCCCGTCCTCGGCCAGGTCGTCGACGCCTTCCGCCGCCACGCGCCCGGCAAGCTGGCCTACGTCAACCTCTACCCCAACTACGCCACGATCAACACCTACGACGAGTCGGGCGCCGCCCAGAAGTCACAGCTCCAGACCGACACCTACGCCGAGCACCTCGAGCGCTACGTCGCCGAGGTCCGCCCGCAGTTCCTCAGCTACGACAACTACATGGTCCTCTAC
>DASTZM010000174.1:0-3205 GCA_035764305.1 Chloroflexota bacterium
GCTAATCCAACGCTGCATCAGTCGCTGCGCGTCGCGGCGGGGGAGTCGCTGAGGCAGCGCTTCCGGCTGCTGATCCGCGACGGCGCGTGGGAGGCGGCTGAGCTGGACACGGCGCAGGCGGCGTACGCCGCAGACCGCTCGTCGTAGCGGCGGCGCCGCGCCACGGTGCCTCTCCCGACCGACAGCGGCGTAAGGTGGACACCGGACGACGTGCGGGCGTTCCTGGCGGGCTACGGCCGCGCGCCGTGCGATCTGCAGGTGGAGCAGCTGAAGAGCTGGTGGTTCAACGTGGTGCTGCGGGTGGAGGCGGATGGCGAGCGGCTCATCCTGCGGCGCTACGGCGTGACGCCGGCGGAGGAGGTGCGGTGGGAACTGGCGGTGCTGACGCATCTTGGCGCGCACGACTTCCCCACCATCCGCCCGCTGCCGCGCGGCGGCGACTCGGGCAATGACAGCGACTGTCTGGGGAGCTTCCTGGGCGCGCCGGCGATTCTGTACCCGTACGTCGAGGGGCACAACGCGTGCGACCTGGACAAGGCGGTGGCGATCCCAGAAACGTCGGCGGCGGTGGCGCAACTGCACGCGCTGACCGCGGGGCTCTCGGTGCCGTACCCGCGGGTGCGGTCGGGGACCGAGTCGCGGCGCATGGTGCGTGAGCTGGCGGCGTACGCGGCGGCGCGCGGCGTCGGGACCGAGGAGGGGGCGCTGCGCACGCTGCTCGAGGAGGGGACGCGGGTGCTGGCGGACTTTGGGGCGCGGCTCGCGCCGCACGCGGATTCGCCGGCACGTCTGCCGCGCGGAGTGGTGCACCACGACGCGCACTGCGCGAACGTGCTGTTCCATCGGGGCCGGCTGGTGGCGCTGATCGACTTCGACGACGCGTGCGAGGGCTTTCTGGTGGACGACCTGGCGGTGATGGTCGCCAACTGGGCGGCGGAGTGGGGCGCGACGGGTCCGCTGGACCTGGACTACGCGGTGCTGGTGGTGCGCGAGTACGAGCGCCACCGGAGGCTGACCGAGGTCGAGCGCGAGCTGCTCCCGGACTTCGTGCGGCTATTCCTGCTGGCGGACGCGTCGGCGTACGTGCAGGGGCGCCTGGAGCAGGGGGCGGATGGAGAGGCGGCGGTGGCCGACTGCAACGTGTACCAGCGGTACCGGCACCACGCACAGGACGAGACGTGGATGGCGGCGTTCCGCGAGCGGCTGTGGAGCGGCGCCGCCTGACGCGGCGGGCGACTAGAAGGGCTGGCCCAGCGCCTCGGTCAGGAACTTCACGAGCGATGCGGCGGCGCGGCAGGCGTCGGCGTAGCGCTTGATGAAATCGGGGGCGCACGCTTCGGCGTCGGTAAAGGACGTGGAGACGACGAAGTCTTTGCGGCGCAGGTCTTCGACGTGTGGGTGATCGGCATCGAAGCCGCGCGGTGGGCGCGCGAGCTGCTCCCCCTCGAGCGCGAAACGGGGAGCAAGTGAGGACTTGAGCTTTTGCCAGCGGCCGGGCTGATCAACGATGGCGGCGCGGACGAGGGCGAGCGCGGGGGCGTCGGGGCGCCACAGGCCGCAGGCCATGAAGACCTGGCCAGGCGCGAGGTTGAGGTAGAAGCCGGGGGCGTGGGCATCCTTGCCGGCGGCGTGGCGGAAGTGGATGCCGGCGTTGGTCTTGTAGGGCGTCTTGTCCTTGGAGAAGCGGGTGTCGCGGTAGATGCGGAAGATGGAGCCGCCGTTGGGGCGGGGGTCGGCGACGAAGTGCGGGCTGATCTTCTGCAGGCGGGGCGCGAAGTCGATCACGAAGCGGATCAGCGGCTCGCGCACGTCGTCCTCGAAGCGGTCGCGATTGGCCTCGAACCAGGCGCGGTCATTGTTTTCGCGCAGCTCCTGGAGGAAGGCGAAGAGGGCGGGGGTGAAGTGGGGTCCTGGGGGGCTGGCTGCGGGCGGCATGCGCGGCACTGTAGCCAGCCCCCTACCGCCGCGGCTAGGCGGGCACGAGGGCGGGGTGGGCCTGGGCGTGCTGCTCCAGGCGCGCGAGCTCCTGGGCGTAAACGGGGCGCAGCATGCCCGGGGCGAAGAGGCGGATCATCAGCCCCTGGAGGCCACCCGCCTCGAGCACGGTGTCGAAGCGGACGCGGGCCCGGCGATCGCCGGCGGGCTCGACGGTGAAGGTGGTCACCACCCCGTCGCCGCGCTCGACCATCACGCGGCCGGGCTCGGGCTCGCTGATGCTGGCGGTCATGGTCTGGCGCCGGCCGCCAAGCGATGAGGTCCAGCGGACGACGCTGCCTTCGCCGACGCCGCCGCGCTCGACGACCATGTCGCTGAAGGCGTCAGGCAGAAAGCCCTGGGGCGGCTCGCGGTGGTGCTCGGCGTAGTCCGAGATGAGGTGGTAGACGACCGGGGCCGGGGCCTCGATGATCTTCTCGGCGACGAAGCGGGTCTGCATGGCGGTGCTCCTTTGTCTTTCTGTACCGATTGGTACGTGTACCACATGGTACATTAAGGGTGCAAGTGGTTGAGGAGAACGGCACGCGGCCCGAGCGGCCGGTGGGCCAGGCGCGGGAGAAGCTGCTGGCGGCAGTGATCGGGTACGCGGCGGCGCACGGATTGAGTGACCTGAGCCTGCGCGACGTGGCGGCGGCGATCGGCACGAGCCACCGGATGCTGATCTACCACTTCGGGTCGCGAGAGGGGCTGCTGGTGGCGGTGGTGAAGGCGGTGGAGGAGAGCTCGCGGGCGCTGCTGGCCGAGCTGGCAGCCGACCCGTCGCGCTCGCTGGCGGACGTGATGCTGGACCTGTGGGAGCGGATCGCGGACCCGACCCTGTGGCCGGCGGAGCGGCTGTTCTTCGAGATCTACGCGCTGGCACTGCAGCGGCGGCCGGGGACGGCGGGCTTCCTGGACGACATCGTGGATTCGTGGGTGGAGCCGGTGGTGGAATATGCGCGGCGGCGGGGGATGGACCCCGAGGCGGCGCGGGTGGATGCGCGGCTGGGGGTGGCGATGTCGCGCGGGCTGCTGCTGGACTTGCTGGCGACGGGCGACCGCGCGGCGGTGGACGCGTGTGTGCGGCGCTACCGGGCGCAGTACGAGGCGCTGGCCGCGCTCGAGCGGCGCGGCCAGCGCGAGGAGGCTACCGCGCCCGAGCGGTCTTCCGCGCGGCCGACGCCGCGGGAGCGCCCTCGAGCAGCTGCTGGAGGGCGGCGAGGCGGGCGCG
>DASTZM010000175.1:0-5363 GCA_035764305.1 Chloroflexota bacterium
CACGCCGCCGGCGCCCCCGATGTCCCGGCGTACGAGCGCCTGCTGCACGCCGGGCGCTCCGCCCTCGGCTCCGTTCCCGCCGAGCGCTGGAAGGGCATCGAGCGTTCTGCGTCGACGCTCGGCGCGCACGGCCTCCCCACCGGTGCCCCCCACGGCGCCTACCTCAGCGGGTTCGACGTCGACTTCCTGCGCTACCGCATCCCGCCGAACGACGACGACCAGCCCATCCCCCAGCAGCTGCTGCTCCTCACCACCGCCGACGAGGCGATTCGCGACGCCGGCCTGCGCGAGGGCGGCGCCGTCGCCGTCGTGGTCGCGATGGAGACCGAGCTCGAGCTGCACCGCTACCGCGGACGCGTCGAGCTCGAGTGGCAGGTCCGCGACGCGCTGCGCGCCGCCGGCATCGCGCTCGACGCCGGCGAAGAGCGCGCCCTGGCCGAGCTCGCCAAGGACGCGCTCAGCGGCCACGCCCAGGTCAACCGCTACGCCAGCTTCATCGGCAACATCATGGCCACGCGCGTTGCGTCGCAGTGGGACTTCAACGGTCCGGCCTTCACCCTCTCCGAGGGCCCGCGCTCGGCCCACCGCGCCGTCGAGCTCGCCCAGCTCCTGCTCGCGCAGGGCGACGTCGACGCGGTCGTCGTTGCCGGCGTCTCGCTCGCCGGCAGCCCCGAAGCCGTCTTGCTCCGCGCCCGCCTGGGACTGGGCGGCGCCTCCCCGCCCGCCGACGGCGCCGCCGCGCTCGTCCTCCGCCCCGCCGGCGCGTCCGGCGCGACAGACGCCGCCTCGCGCGTCTACGCCACGATTGACCCTGCCTTCGGGCCCGGCGATTCCGGCGCCTCGGACCTCGCCGGCGCCGAGCCCTTCGACGTGCCGTCCAGCGTCGCCGCTGAAGTGGGGGCCGCCGGCGCCGCCACTGGCGTCTTCGTGCTCCTCAAGGCGGCGCTCTGCCTGCACCGCCGCGTCCTGCCCGCGGCCACCGCTGGCGCCGGTGGGACCTGGCCGTGGCTCGGCGCCACCGGCGGGCGCGCCGCGCTCGTCCGCTGGCCCGACGGACCATCCCTCGTCCTGCGCGAGTCCGTCTCCGCGGCCCAACCGCCGCTCCTGGACCCGGAGTCGTTGAGCGCCGGCGCGCCGCACCTGATCCCCCTCGCGTCGGAGAGCGTCGACGGGCTCCTTGCCGATCTCGACGCGCTCGAGCGCGCCGTCGACCATCTTCCCCTCGCACACGTCGCCTCCCGGCGCTGCGCGCGCCTCCTCCCCGGTGCCGCCCCGGCGCCTGCGATCGTCCTCGCGCTCGTCGCCGGCGATGACGCCGCGCTGCGCAAGGAGATCGAGCGCGCCCGCGCCGGCGTCCCCGGCGCCGCCGCGCGCGGCGGCGAGTGGAGCACCCCCGCCGGCAGCTGCTTCGCCGCCCGGCCGCTCGGCGGCAGCGGCGACGTTGCCTTCGTCTATTCCGGCGGGATCAGCGCCTACCCCGGGCTGGGGCGCGAGCTGTTCTCCGCCTTCCCCGGCCTGCACGACGTGCTCGCGCGCCGCCTGTTCGATCCCGCGCGCGCCATGGCGTCCGACCTGGTCTACCCACGCACCACCCTCCCCGTCGGCGAGGCCGAGCGCGCCGCCCAGGAGCGACTCCTCGTCGACGACGCGTTCGGCGTCGCCGCCGCCGGTGCCTGCTTCGCGCTCGCCGCCACCACCATCCTGCGCGACGTGTTCAAGCTCGCGCCGCGCGTCGCCTTCGGCTTCAGCCTCGGCGAGGCGAGCATGCTGCTCGCGCTCGGCATCTGGTCGGGCGCCGACTTGGCCGCCTCCGCCGCTCGCGTCGCCCCCCTCCTGGGACAGCGCATCTCGGGCCGCAAGGACGCCGCGCGGGACGCGTGGGCCATCGCCCCCGACGTCCCCGGCGACGACTTCTGGCAGACCTACCTGGTCCTCGCCTCCCCCGCCGACGTCGCCGCCGCCGTGGCGGACGAGCCGCGTGCCTTCATGACCATCGTCGCCGGGCCCAAAGAGGTCTTCATCGCCGGCCATCCGGACGCCTGCCAGCGCGTCATCGCGCGTCTGCGCTGCGGCCACGCGCCCGCCCCCTTCAACTACGTCCTCCACTGCCCGCCGGTCGCCACCGAGCAGGCGCACCTCGCCACCATGTACCGCCTGCCCGTGCACGCTGTCCCGGAATCGACCGAGGTGCGCTTCCTCTCCGCCGCCTCCGATGCGCCGCTCCGCCTCGATACCGACGAGATCGCCCAACGCATCTCGGAGGTCGTCTGCCAGCCGCTCGACTTCGCCGCGCTCGTCGAGCGCGCCTACGCCGCCGGCGCCCGCATCTTCGTCGAGCAGGGACCCGGCCGCGCCTGCGCCCGCTGGATCCGCGCCATCCTGCGCGACCGCCCGCACGTCTCCGTCTCGCTCAATCAGAAGGGCACCGACGACCGCGTCTCCCTCGTCCGCCTCCTCGCCTGTCTCGTGGCCCACCGCGTCCCACTCGACCTCTCGCCGCTGCTCCCCGTCACCGTCGACTCCGCCGCCGCCCCGGCGCGCGCCCTGATCCACCGCATCGTCCCGGGCGGCCCGCCGATCCACGACGTCATCGTGACCGAAGCGAACGTCTCCCGCTTCCGTCAGGCCGCCCGACGAGTACCCGTTCCCGTTCCCGTGCCGGCCCCCGCTCTCGTGACGGCGCCCGCCCCCGCGCCGGAGCCGGTCGTCCGTCTCCCGCGCCGGCCGGCGAGCGATCACGCCGTCCTCGCCCTCGCCGGCGGCGCTGCGCGCGCCACCGAGTCCCACACCTCCCTCGTCGCCACGCGCCACGCCGCCGCGCGTGCGCTCGCGGCCGGCGTGCAACGCCAGCTCGACCTCCTCAAGGGACACACGCCACCTCCCCCGCGCCGCGCCGTCTGGGACCAGGCCGACCTGCTCGAGTTCGCCGGCGGCGAAATCGCGCGCGTCTTCGGCCCCGAGTACGCCCCCATCGATCGCGCGCGGCGCCGCGTCCGGCTGCCGCTCCCACCCTACCTGCTCGTCAGCCGCGTCACGCGCATCGACGCCCGGCGCGGGCGCTACGAGCCCTCGACTCTCACCACCGAGTACGACGTCCCCCACAACGCCTGGTACGCCGTCGACGGTCAGGTCCCCTGCGCCGTCGCCGTCGAGTCCGGACAGTGCGACCTCCTGCTTATCAGCTACCTCGGCATCGACTTCGAGAATCGCGGCGAGCGCGTCTACCGCCTCCTCGACTGCACGCTCACCTTCCTCGACGACCTGCCCAAGGAAGGCGACACCCTGCGCTACGACATCTCGATCAACTCCTTCGCGCGCACCGGCGACTCCCTGCTCTTCTTCTTCAGCTACGAGTGCTTCGTCCGCGACCGGCTCGTCCTCAAGATGGACGGCGGCTGCGCCGGCTTCTTCACCGACGACGAGCTCGAGCAAGGCCGCGGTGTGCTCTACACCGACTCCGAGCGCGCCTCCCGCGCGCAGCGCGCCGCCCGCTACCGCGCCGAGAACCCACCCTTCGTCGCCCCACTGCACTCCCGCCGCCGGCGCTTCGCCGCCGCCGCCATCGCCGCGCTCAGCGATGGCGATCTCGCCGCCTGCTTCGGCGCCGCCCACCACAAGCACGGCCGCAACTCGGCCCTGCGTCTCCCCCCCGCCGCCCTCCGCATGTTCGACCGCGTCGTCGACGTCGACCCCCACGGCGGTGCGTGGGGACTCGGCGCCATCGTCGCCGAGAAGGATCTCCGCCCCGACGATTGGTACTTCCCCTGCCACTTCCAGGGCGACGAGGTCCTCGCCGGCTCGCTCATGGCCGAGGGCTGCGTCCAGCTCCTCCAGTTCTATCTCCTCTACCTCGGCTGCCACGTGCTCGTCGAGCACGCCCGCTTCCAGCCCATCCTCGGCCTCCCACAGGTCGTGCGCTGCCGCGGCCAGGTCACGCCCCAGCACGGCACGCTCACCTATCGCATGGAGATCACCGAGCTGAAGCGCACCCCCACCCCCCACGCCGTCGCCAGCGTCGAGGTGCTCGTCGACGGCAAGGTCGTCGTGCACTTCGAGAACCTCGGGCTGCGCCTCGCCGAGGATCCCGCCGCCCCCGGACGCGCCCTGCCGCCGCCCGTGCGCACCACCGCCCTCCTCGACGAGCGTCACCTGGACGCCTTCGCCACCGGGCGCATGGCCGACGCCTTCGGCCCGGACTTCGCCGTCTACGACGGCCGCACCGTCTCACGCCAGCCCAACGGCGACCTCCTCCTCGTCAGCCGCGTGCTGACCATAGACGGCGCGCGTGGGCGCGTCGTTCCCGGCGCCAGTCTCCTGTCCGAGTACGACGTGCCCGCCGATCCCTGGTTCCACGCCGAGAGCGCCGGCGCGGGCGTCCCCTACTCCAGTCTCATGGAGGTCGCGCTCCAGCCCTGCGGCATCCTCTCCGCCTGGCTCGGCTCCACCCTCCAGTACCCCGACACCGCCTTCCACTTCCGTAACCTCGACGGCAGCGGGCGCCTGCTCGATCGCCTCGACGTGCGCGGGCGCACCATCCGCAACGAGGTGCGCCTCGTCTCCTCCACCGCGCTGCCCGGCGTCATCATCCAGAAGTTCACCTTCCGGCTGTCCTGCGACGGCCGCCCCTTCTACGAGGGCGACGCGTCCTTCGGCCACTTCGAGGACGCCGCGCTCGCCCAGCAGATCGGCCTCGACTCGGGCGCCCTCACCGACGCCTGGCACGACACCCATCCTCCCACCGCCGGCAGCCAGCGCGTCACGCTCGACGTCGCGCCCACCGGCGGGCACTTCGATCTGCTCGATCGCCTGGTGATCGACCCCAACGGCGGCACCCACGGCCAGGGCTGCGTGTACGGCAGCCGGCCCGTGAACGACGCCGACTGGTTCTACGCCTGCCACTTCTACCAGGATCCGGTCATGCCGGGCTCGCTCGGCGTGCAGGCGATGGTCGGTGCCCTGCAAGCCTTCGCGCGCCACCAGGGGCTGGGGAGCCACCTCCGCGCGCCGCGCTTCGGCCATCCCGCCGGGCACGCCGTCGTCTGGAAGTACCGCGGCCAGATCGTCCTCACCAACCAGGAGATGACGCTCGAGCTCCACGTCAAGCGCGTCGAGCGCGTCGGTCCCACCGGCCAGGACGTGCTCGTCGTCGCCGACGGAAGTCTGTGGCGCGACCGCCTGCGCATCTACGAGGTCGCCGACCTCGCCATCACCGTCGAGGAGTCCGCCTGATGGCCGCCGCGCCTACCGCGCCCACCGCGCCTGCCGCCATGCCCGCGCTCGACCTCGCCGCACTGCGCGCCCGCCTGCTCGACCTCGACCGTCCGGTCGAGGCGCCGCCCGCCTGGGCCCCCGCCCGCCCCCCC
>DASTZM010000176.1:0-3425 GCA_035764305.1 Chloroflexota bacterium
ATCCCACCCACCGGCATCTCCGCCCGCACCACCTGGTCCTGCAGCCGCCCGCGCTCAATCGCCGCCGCCGGGTCCGCCGCCCACGGCAGTAGGTGACTCCCTGGGATGAGCTGCGTGCACCCCTTCTCGCACGTCGACTCCTCCAGGTAGAAGATCACCGTCACGATCCCGCGACTCCACTGCGGCACGTCGCGGTGCAGCACCTCCGCCCGCGGATCCGGCAGTCGCAGCGTGCAATGGTTGTGCCGGTTCCGCAGGATCTCGATGTTCGGCCCCAGCAGGTCCTCCAGCGGCCCAAGCACCAGCTCGTGCGCCGCCACCTCCTTGAAGATCGGCGCGCGATCAAGCACGTTGGAAATGCGCACCACCCTCCCGTCCGCGTTACGCACCACCGGCTCCACCGCTCCCTCCATGTCCCGGCGGATCGCGTCTCTGAGCGCCTCCACCGTCTCGCGCGGCAGCACCCCCGGCAGCTTCACGAACCCCGCGATCCGGAACAGCCACGCCTGCTCTGGCGTCAGCACCATGCTCAAGCTCTCCCCTTCTCCAAGTCCTCAGCTCCCGCGCGCCGGCAGCACCTCACGCAAGACGCGCAGGTAATTGCCCCCGGTGAACGCGTCGATCTGCGCGTCGTCAAACCCGCGCTTCGCCAGCCGCTCGATCAGCGTCTCGTACGCCTCGCGCATCTCCAGCGGCTCTCCACCCTCCTCCGCGATGAAGCTGTTGTCGTGCGACCCCGCGAACGCGCGGAACCCTTCGTCCGACCCCAGCCACCCGATCCCCACGTGCTCGTGCCCCGCCACCGCGCACGCGTGCGCCACGTGGTCCAAGTAGTCGTCCAGCAGCAGGCGCTGCGGGTTGCACATCATCTTCAGGAAGTGCATCCCCACCACGCCGCCGTTGCGCGCGAACGCCCGTAGCTGGTCGTCCGTGAAGTTGCGCGGGTGCGGGTACACCGCGCGCGCGTTGTCGTGCGTCGCCGTCAGCGGCTTTTCTGCTGCCTCCAGCGCGTGGGCGATGCAGCTGTCGGTGAGGTGCGCCAGGCTGACGTTCATCCCCAGCCGCTGCGCCTCCTTCAGCACCGCCACGCCAAAGTGCGACAGCCGCCCGCCGTCTTCCTCGTTCCCGCCGTCGCCCAGCTCGTTGCGCCCATTGTGCGTCAGATGGATGCTGCGGATCCCCAGGCGGAAAAACGTGCGCAGCAGCGCCAGCTTGCGGTGCGTGTTCTTGTTGGAAGAGTAGTCCTCCTGGAACGGCCGCCCGCCCTCGATCTCCAGCACGAAGCGCACGACCCCGTCGTCCGGCCGCTCCGGCAAATCTTCCTTGCTCAGGACCACCGCCACCGCCTCGCCTCGGGCGCGCAGCGTCTCGACGTCGTTCAGGAACATGTCCAGCACGTCGAGCGACCCCTCCAGCGGCCGGTCCGAGCCATCCCGGTGATGCAGCCCGTCCCCTCCCACCGCGATGATCGAGACGTTCAGCCGCGCCCGCTGGAGGCGCGGCAGCCACGCCGCCAGCGGGCACGCGTCGCCCTTGCGCCGGCGTGCCGTCAGCTCAAAATTGTCGCGGTGCCCCTCCACCAGGAAGAACCGATCCACCACGCCGGCATCCGACGACACGCGGCCATCGTACCCTCTCAGAAGGAGATGAGCGTCGGCCGGCGCACCGCGCTGCTCGCACCACTCTCCCTGGCCCAACCAGCCGCGCTACTACAGCAGCCCGTGCCACCCTTCAACGTCCTGATCGTCACCGCCACCGCCGGCTACCGCCACGACTCCATTCCCATCGCCGTAGACGCCATCCAGCGCATTGGCCGCGAAAGCGGAACGTTCGCCACCACCGTCATCCCCGAGACCGCCGACCTCGGCTCGCTCACGCCCGAGCTGCTCGCCCAGCAGCATGCCGTCTGCTTCATCAGCACCAGCGGCGAGCTCCCCCTCTCCGACGTCCAGAAGCAGGCGCTGCTCGACTTTGTGCGCGGCGGCGGCGGCTTCTTTGGCGCCCACAGCGCCACCGACACGCTGTACGAATGGCCCGAGTACGGCGACCTCATCGGCGCCTACTTCCGCGAGCACCCCTGGTCCCAGCCCGTCCGCGTGACCGTCGAGGACCTCTCCCATCCCGCCACCCAGGCGCTCCCCGCCAGCTTCGAGATCGCCGACGAGATCTACGTCTTCCGGAACGACGTGCGTGCCCGCCCTGCCACGCGCGTCCTCATGTCGCTCGACGTTTCGTCGGTCGACTCCACCGTCCCCGCCGCCGGCGCGCCGAATGACTTCCCGCTCGCCTGGTCATCCACCTACGGCGCCGGCCGCGTCCTCTACAACGCGCTCGGCCACGCCGACGCTGTCTGGCAGGACCCCCTCTTCACCACCCACCTCGCCGCCGCACTCAGCTGGATCGCCGGCCGCTGACCACCGGCCGCTGACGGCCGCACGCGGACCGCCGCCCACGCCAGCGCACCCTGGCGCCCCGGGGCACCGCGCCGGCTACTTGACTTTGCACTTGCGGGACACGTCCCGCTTGAAGCTCTCCATTCAGGGCGGGTCGCAGAAGGCGTGCGTGTGATTGCCGTGCTTGAACTTGTACGGCGTCTTCAGCCGGTTGATCTTCGTCCCGCACTCGTCGCACTTGTTCGCGGGCATCGTCTCTGAAGTATCCCAGTCCAGCACAAGCAAGCGCCGGGCCAGGCGCAGGCCAGGCGCGGCCCAGGCGCGTACGACCGCCTACAATCGTTACCTGTTCCGGTGGCGCAACTGGTGGAACCGAAACCCCTAAAGCTCTCGGTCCTGATGCCCGTCTGGAACGAGGAGACGTCCGTCGAGGACATCGTCCGCCGCGTCGCGGGCATCGACACGTCGCATCTCTCCCGACCCGTCGAGCTCGAGATCATCGCCGTCGACGACTTCTCCACCGATCGCTCCACCGACATCCTCAGCCGCCTCCACGGCGGCCCCGCCGAAGCGCCTGGCGAGGGCCCCCGTTCCGGGCTCGACCCGGCCCAGCTCCCCGGCCTGCGCGTGATCCGCCACCCCTTCAACCAGGGGAAGGGCGCCGGTATCCGCACCGCCCTCGCCGCCGCCACCGGCGACTACTGCATCATCCAGGACGCCGACTACGAGTATGACCCCGCCGACATCCCGCGCCTCCTGGAGCCGATCGTCAGCGGCAAAGCCACCGTCGTCTACGGCGCGCGCCCGCTCGACGGCTCCGGCGGACGCCTGGTCATGGACGCCGGCAACCGCGCCCTCACCATCCTGACCAACGTCCTGTACGGCACGCGCCTGCACGACATGGAGACCTGCTACAAGCTCCTGCCCACCGAGCTGCTCCGGAGCTTCAACCTGGAGTGCAGCCGCTTCGACATGGAGCCCGAGATCACCGCCAAGGCGCGCCGCAGCGGCTACCAGATCTTCGAGATCCCC